>NZ_FUHM01000002.1:1800000-2100000 GCF_900155565.1 Anaerosalibacter sp. Marseille-P3206 | reverse complement strand
GTAAATCCTATAGGGAATATCAGGAGAGAAAGGAAGGCACTTCATGGAAGGGAAGACTCCAGTTTGATATTGATAGAGCTATTAAGAAAGCTAAGGATTGGGAAGATTTCCTCTATCTTATGGAGCAGTATGGATATGAAATTAAACATGGAAAGCATATCGCTTTCAAGAAAAAAGAGGGTCAAAAGCGTTTCACTAGAGCTATGCGAATTGGAGAAGATTATACTGAGGAAAGATTAAAAGAACGTATTTCAGAGGAAATTCAGATACGAGGAAAACGTCCTAAATCTCCATTTAAGACCTTGGATAATGTTATTGATATTAATGCTAACGAGAAATTTAAAGGCTCTCCTGGATACAAGCATTGGGCAGTAAAGCATAATCTTTATACTATGGCAGAAACAATCAACCAGGTTAGAAGTAAAGGTTTTAAAACACAAGAGCAACTAGAAAAAGCACTCCAGGATAAAGCTTCTGAAATTCAAAATCTTCTTTCAGAAAACAAGAAGATAGAAAAACTAATTGAAGAAAAAAAGCAGACTATGGAAAACAGATATATCATTGAGCAGTATAAAGAAATTTATAAATATGCTAAAAATCATCCCGAGGATAAGGCTTTTACTAACGAGTATAATGCTCAACTTTTGCTTTATAAAAAAGCAGTTACCGAAAGTTTTCAGAACTCCAATACTCTTCCTACCACAAAACAGATATTTGAAGAACTTGAAAAATTAAATACAAAAAAAGAGTCTCTCATTGAGAAACTCAATCAGTCCCGCCAGGAACAAAAGAAACTATATCAGTATAAGAAAAACTATGATACCTATTTAGGGAAAGAGGTCGAGCGATAAAAAATTGCTTGGCTATCTTTTTTATTTTCTACAAAGTAAATGTCGCCTTTGGTTTTACTGGTTGTCCAATAAATTCCATGAAACTCCTTTACATCGTCAACAAGCACTTTACAGGTGCCATATTGGATAGGATTCTCATCACTAAATTCACTTTTGGGTTGAGTGATATAAGTATAATATAACACATATTTATTATTTTCTTCTACTAACTCACTTGTTATACTTTTACTTGTAATCTCATCACTTTTTATCGAAACATATACATTAGTTAATGTTTGAGAAATTTTTATATCTATATTTTTAGTTCCTTGGATTCCATTATATTCATATTTTATTAAACCACCATATTCTTTTTTGAATTTAGGTATTTTGATTAAAGGATTTATCCTCCAAATCCATTTTTCATATACCAACGTTAATATGGCACTATATCCTGCAGCTTGTGTAATTAACTCCCAGTTGTCTAACAATGTCTCCGAACCTTTTAAATATTTTAAAACTAAAAAAATAATTACACAAAATATTGCCGATAATTTTAATAAATTATTTATTTTAGATTTCATATTCATAAAAACCTTTCAACTCTTCTATAAACCCTTTGTAAATATCTCGTCTATCAGGTGAATCATCACATAATTTTTTTATATTATTAACTTCCATAAAATTAAGAGTGGAATATCTATTATCATATAAGTACCCAACAATCTCATCAAAAGCGTAACGATAGGTACTGTATTTGGTAAAGTATTCATTTGGAACATTCCACAAAAGACATTCTACACCAAAAGAACTTGCTTTTTGGGCATATGGATATCTTAAATCTTTCATTTGGTATCTAAGTTCTTTAGCAATTCTAACCATCTTTTTAAAGTAATAATTTGTAGCATTATTTTTTTCGACACCATTTTTTATATGCTGCTCTGGGTAATTAATTATTTCTTGGCCATCATCAGCTTTTATTAAAATACCACCGATATAGTTTTCTTTATCAAATGTATAATCTTGCCTATAGTCTCTATGTCTCATTGATGGTACACTATCGGTATCCTTTCTGTATGAATTCCCATTAATTTTTATTGATTTATTTTTTCTTTCAACATCTTTACCAAAGTGATTTCTTAATATATCTTCAACTTCATCTTTAAAACTTTTTATCCTGGGAGTTGCATTTGTAAATCCATAGTCTGCTCCAGATACATTTAATCTGTATGCAGGTCGAAATATATCCTCCTGTACTACTGCAATGTCAACATCGCTATGTCCTCTTACATTTGTATTATTTGCATAAGAACCTTGCAAAAACAATTTAATATCATACCCACTAAGACCACCACTCATTCTAATTTGATATGCTGTAGAAGCACCATATATAGTCTCCATTTCATTTTCACTAAGACCCAAATCTTTTAATGCATTTGATACCATTCTTATAGCATTTTTACATTGATTTTCTTCAGTTTCACTAAGTGGCTTAGCATAATCTTTTAATTGTTCTTCAGTAAAAATCATAAAATTAAGTCAACCCCTTTCAACATTTTATAATGACAAGTTTTATTACTAATATATTCAAAATCACTCCACCCCCAAAGCTTTAAATACAGCATCTTCGGCACTTTGATATGGAATTATTTGAAATGAACTCATAAGTTCTGCAGGAACTGTTCCAAAATCCACAAAAGATGTACTAGGTATAAGAACTTTCTTTGCTCCACTATCAAGTGCAACTTGAAGACTATCTGCAATTTCTGTAACCTTCATAATACTTCCACCGATACTTATTTCTCCAAGCACCGCCAAATTACTTATAACAGGTTTTCCAAGTGCAATTGAGCATAATGCAATTAGAGTAGGAAGAGCCAACTCCCCTGTCATTCCTATACCCTGTAAATCTTGATAATTTATAATATAATCTTTTGTAGTTGTACTTATTGAAGCACTAATCCTATTACCATTAGCTTTAAGATAATTAAAAGCAGTATTACTTGCTTCTTTAGATTCACGATTAGTCCCAAGTCCTGTTCTATCAAATTTTCCATTACCAGGAAGCATTTGAGACTCCAATCTATAGCAACCAATCATTCCATTTCCTCCACTAGCAATTGTATAAACTTGTCCTGGATTTAGCATACCATCAGGAATTAGTTTATCAGCTCCCTGTTCAGGAACACCTACATATTTTTCCTCAAAAGTATCTAAATCTATATATGAGAAGTTCACATCATAAAATTCCATACCACCTATTTTCTTTAGTTGTTCCTTCACTCTTCTTCTCATCTCAAGAGATAAGCATAGTATTTCTTCAAGATCATCTTTTGTAAATTCACCATGTGGATATACAATTTTCAAATAGCCATTAACCATTTTTCTAACTGCAATAGTATCTCTTTGATTTAGATTCTTGCCTAATCTAAAATACTTGTCTAAGCTATCTCCATACTGATCCTTGCGAAGTTCCCTCATAAATTCTGCAAGATAATCAGTAATAAAACCGTAATCATTTGTAAAATGCTCAGGTCTAAATTTAGGGATCTCCCAACCTGGAAGATAACAATGCATTCTATCAAGAAAAGCTGTATCTATTGCCATTTCCTCTGGAAATGGATCAAACAGGCTGGAAGTTTTCAAAAGTACATCGACACTTTGATTAATATTACCTACAAATACCATTGAAGCCGATGCGGCTTTTTCTTCTTTTCCCCTTGCAAAAGAACCTGATGCCATATAGTCTTTCATAATCTGTATACCATCATTATCTTTGAACTTTATTCCTGCAACTTCATCAAATGCTACACAATCCCAAAGTCCTACAAGACCGATTGTCTTTCTTCCCATATTGTAAAACAGATTAGCAACAGTAGTCTGTCCTCCAGACACAAGAATACTATTAGGTGAAATCTCCTTATAAATATGAGATTTCCCTGTACTTCTGGGACCCAATTCACATAGATTAAAATTATTTTCCACAAGTGGAATTAATCTTGTAAGCAACAACCATTTTTCTCTTTCTTCAAATTCATTAGGCTCCATACCAATAGAACGAAGCATAACATCTATCCATTCTTCTTTTGTAAATTTGCTTCTACCTTCTTTAAGCTCTTTTATATCCACCTGTGGCATTTGAATAGGTGTAAGCCTTGTAATGCTAATAGGATTTTTGTTCTGCTCATTCTCATCATAATCATAATCAAGTTGAATCATACACCATATACCACCACAAAGAAGCCTATCATATCTTGTTGGATATTCTTCTGGTACTGGAATATCACTAAGTCCTAGGTTTGAAAACTCCGCTTCATACCTATTTTTTCTTATGTTTAGTTTTACTGTTACCTTATCTATAATGGAAAAGCTACCTTTTTCTCTTAATATAGAAAGTATTTTCTGAGCTTCATCAGGTCTAACAAAGTTATCTGAAATAATCTTTTTAACTGTTCCTATACCCTTTTCAATAATTTCTTCATCATCACTACTACAATACTGCCCAAGCAAAAACTCTAGAACATATACAGGAACATTAGCCCCTTCTTTGATTTTTTTAGTCAAATCTTTTGCTACTATTTTTCCATCAAAATTTTCTCTAAGTTTTTGTTTTATTTCAGTTCTTGAACTTACATCTTCCATACCTAGTCACCCCCCTTAACTAAAGAAATCATATTCACCTGTGGCAAAGGGAATATCTATTACAAACTCAATCTTCTTTGGAAGAATCTGACCTGACTCTTCATAGATAACAAGGTTATAAGTCTTTTTATTATCATATTTTCCAGCTTTCAAGTTGAATGTTACATTAAATACTCTATCTTGCTCATTATCAGTATTCTTATCAGCTATAATACGGACTTCATCAGAAACTTTTTCTCCATATTCATCAACAAAATAAAGAAGGAAATTTGCGGCTTCTCTATTTACTGAAAGCATTTCACTTTGATAGAAAGACAGATTGAATATCATATTGCTAATTTTTCTTCCTGTTGAAAGAATATTAAGTTCCACAGGTTTAACATCATATTTACTCCTGTTTCTCTGATATTCTTTATTATCATTTCTTAAATGTCTGTATCTAATTAGTGGAACAACCATTTCCTGAAGTGAGATTCCTCCATGAACAAAGTTAATTCCTCCACCTTGCTTTTTAATACGGATATTATGTTTCGGTGCAAATCCTTTAAGCCCTGATTCTTCATCAACAAATTTTATAGGCATCAAGAAACTTGGATTAGCAGATTCATCCATTATTGCATACCTTCTACCATAATCAACAACACCTTTAAAGCCTTCTTTAGATACCTTATCATCCTCAGTAAACTCTTCATAAGTATAGAGGAAACCATGATCTGAGGTAATCATTATATTTACAGCTGAAAACTCATGCACAAGAATTCTAACCAGATTCTTAATTTCATCTATAGCCTTATCACAGGCAGAGAAAACTCTAGAATCTGATGTATGGCTGGCTGCATCTATTTGATCATGATATATATAAACAACTTCCATACCTTTTACTTGAGCTTTTCTCTCTTCTCTCTTCATATGAATCAAATCGTCATATTTAAGCACTCTAGAATCCTTATTAGCCTTTTGTAAAACCTTTTCTCTATTAGGCATATCTGTTGATTCGCCATCAATAAGAACTTTGAGATTATTATTTCTAATTTCAGTTTGAAGCCCATTATTAGGAAGCAATGCAGCCATTCCAAAAGGTGTAATAGTAGGAAATATCCCCGACATATCATCAATTTCTATCTTACATTGCATATCCTGTTTTAATTCTATAGCAAGTTCTTTTGCCACCTCATAACGCATTGCATCTGAAATAATTACATAGACTTTTGTCTTAGCATTTTTAATATTATTGTTATAGAAGTCAACTTGCTGTTTAATCTCAGAAATTTTTCCATACTCTTCAAACTCTTTACCGCTAACATTACACCAGTTAGTAAGGAGATCATCTAGGAACCAATGCTTATATATACCTTCAGCCCTATCTACCGTAAATTTAAATAAATCATCAAGCTTAGCATTTGAATTTCTAAGGCTTTTCTGATATGCCCTCTGAAATTTTCTATAATAGGTATCCATTAAATAAAATTTATCTGTATAGGATTTCCAAACTTCCTTCGCACTTGTCATATGGAATGATGCTTGGTTTTTATTATAAAAATCCTTCATTTTACCCATGTTATAAATACCTTCATAATATGAACTAAACTTTTCATACCAGGCTACAACTCTTCTTTTATCATATATATCTGAAATCTCTTCAGGATCTATGATATCATTTTTAATATTTGTCATAAGCTTTATAAGTATAATTTCATCAACACATGGAAAAGCTTCGTTGCTCTCAAAATGTGATATATCAAGATTCATCAGTCTTTCATCAAGTTGAATTTCTTTTTCTACATAACGGACAAGTTCATATATGCTCCTTTTCTCATTAGCATTTCTAAGCCAGTCCTCGACAAATTGAAAACAAAAAGCTTCATGTGGACTGGAAATAAAATTATCAAGTCCTATAAATGCTTCTTTATTTATATTTCTTGAAGCTGCAGTAAGCAGTATATGAATAGATAAATTTTCTAGGCTCTTTTCTTCACTTTGATAACCTGTTCCTTGTCCTACCATTCTCCAGAAAGTTTCATCTATTTCATAATTTATAAATTCCTGATAAATATCATTCTCATCATTTTCAATGCCTGCTTTCAAAACTTCTCTGATAATAAGTCCTGGCTGCATTTCACATCCTGCAATCTCACTCATAATAGCAAGTTCTAAATGTGCGGGATTTTCAATTCTACTTGCCTTTTTCTTTATAAGTTCTCTTCTTGCTTTAGCATTAAAGAACTTCTTATAAACTTTTACAGACTTTCTAATAGCAATGCTATCTGGTAAATTCATTTCGTCAATCTGTATAGATACAAGATCCGCCCTAAATTCCTCACTGTATCTCATAACATCATTTATCCAATTATCTTCTTTTTCATTGAAAATAAGAGGGCAGTATACAAGAAAGTCTGACTCCTGGTCATCAAAGGATAGTAGTTTTTTTACTCTGAACTTATTATTTTCAGACATTTTTATTGTTTTTACATCTGGAATTTCAAGATTATCAATTTCATCTTCAAATTCTCTATCCCTATCCATCCAAAAGATAATTCTCCTATTATAAAATTCAGGATAGGGTTCCTTGAATCTTTTCTGCAAATCTTTTAAAATTTCTTCTAAGTCCAAACCTGCCACCTCCCCTATTTAATTTTAGCCAATACATCCTTAAAGATTTTATAATTTTCTTTTACTCCATCATCCAAATCTATTTCTATATAGGAATCTGCTATATGCTGGACTTTCTCTTCAAATTGTTGAGATTCTATGATTTTCTTTTTAAGTGCATCTGCACGTTTCTGAAGTTCTATTTTTTTATTTCCACTTGACTCTGCAATAGTGTCTTCTACTCTTACAAGCTCTTGCTTATATCTATCCTGCACTTCAAAAACATAGTTGATTCTTATTCTAGCAAACATATCTTTATCATATCTATGGAGATAAAACAAACCCCTACAAGCATCATTCTTGCCAGAGTCATATTGCCAATAAATAGGAAGTTTTTGATACATCTTGCAATGATCTTTATAGAAATCATTTAAGAAATAATTTCTTATTCTTTCCCTACTACTATCACTCTTCTTACCTTTAAGCTCTGACGCTATAAAATCTAGGTTTTCATTTAGATGCTCTTCTCCAAATGTAATTTTTAAGAATTCAACAAATAACTCTACAATATCATCTTCAAAATACTCTTGATCTGTTATTGGAAGGATGCCATCTTCAACTGCTCTGAAACTAGTATATTTTGATGAATCAAACTCTCCACCAGCAAATACAAGTCCTTCTTCATCTAGAGAATATCTTCCCATACAGCAACCTACGAAATAAGACATGAATCTAATTATTTCATTTTTTTTATCTATCGAACTTTCGAAATTTATTGTTTGCACATTCTTTATACTAAATATATTACTAAAAATTTCATTCAAACGTTTTTGATAAATAAACATTTCTTTTTCTAATTTATAAACTTTTTCACAATATTTATTTAAAGAATCAGAAATTCTACCTTTTCCATATAGCAATAATGGATTTTTCAGAAATTGATAATTTTCTTCTTTTTGAGAATATAGTAGTTTTGAAATTTCTATTGATTTTTCTACTATCTTTTTTATTTCTTCAGCATACTGTTCATCATATATAATTGGTAAATTCATAATATCACTTGTAAGTATGCTTAATGTTGGATTAAGCGATTTTAATACTCGAGGTGGTATATTAGAATTTAAATATCCCAAAATATATTCAAAATATTTTTTGTTCGGATATAACATAGGTGTTGTTGTTTTACAAACGGCATTTTCAATTTGACTATATGACTTATTTACACCTCCACCCATTTGAGACCATCCTATACCCTTTTTATAATAAACATCTATATCTCCTCTACGAACTGATTTATTAGTTTTAGTATCATCCCATAAATCACTTAATTTTAATACATTTTGAGTATTACCATACCACTTATTAAAAGTTCCACCTTTACTAAATAAAACATATTTATAGCTTATATCATTATAATTTGGATTAAATGTTATATCATTATAATTAACTTCATGCCAAAATTTTATAAAATAACTATCTTTCCCAGTTACAATTCCTGCTTTACTTATTCCATAATCTCCTAAAAATAATTTTTCTTTATATAAATCCAATATAGTATCGCTCAAATCATATCCAAATGCATTACCAGGAATAATATCTATCTTAGATATATCAAAACTATAAATTTCACAATTTCTATTTAAGAATTCTTTTTCTTTTAAATCACTATCATTGAATTTTGTTACATCAACAACTTTCATTTTTCTTTTTATATTTGTTTTCGAAATTACATAAGCTGCCGTCTGTACTACTTCTCCACTTATTTCACTAAATGCCCTGCTTCCTAAATGTAATAAAGATATCCAATCCCAATGTTTTATCTCATTCCTCATATTTAAAAAACTTGGTGCATACATAAAGTTATGCATAGTTATCATTCCCAAAATTCCATTCTGTTTTAAATATGAATAACTTTTATATATAAATGCAGCATATAAATCATATTTTGCATATGTATTTTTTTTATATATATAATCAGCAAGTTTTGTTGGAATATTATCTGCTTTTAAATATGGTGGATTTGTTACTACTACATCATATTTATCCGAAAGAACTTCTGCCTGCTCTACAAGTGGTAATAATTGTTCTAATGCTAATACACCATCTAGATTCATAGTAAATTCTTTTTTAATATCCTCAAATCGATTATATAAAGCTTCAAAATTTACTTGATTCACATTTATAATAGAGCCATATTCCTTTGCATCCATCATATCTTCTATAATGGAATCTATATCCTTCTTTAAATCATTATCTCCATTTGAAAAGTATTCAATAATATTTTTCCCATTCTCTGTTTTAAAAAAGTTGCTTTCCTCTATTGCATATACTTTGGGTTGTGGAATATCTTTTCTACTTAAAAATCTTCTGTCATACTGTCTCGCCTTCATCATTAAAGAGAAATATGCAAGCTGTCTTGCCCTCTCATCTATATCAAGACCATAGATATTATTTTCTAATATAAGCTTTACTGCATCCCTTCTCTTGTAACCACATGATTCATATATTTGTATAAGTACATCAAAAAGATAGCACCCTATGTGACCTGAACCAATACAAGGATCAATGCACTTAATATCCTGTGGTTTAATATCTGCATATTCTTTTTTTATTTTCTGTAGTTTTTCTTCTATTTCTACTTCTTGCTTTGCATCTTCTATATAGTATTTCCAGTTTTCTTTCAGTTCTTCATCAGGATGTCCTTCAATCCATAGTCTTCCTAGTGAATTTTCAACCATATATCTTACAATCCAGTCAGGAGTAAAGAGTTGTGTGGCTGCCGGAATATCTTCTTTTGTATTAACTTTATTTTTATCACCAAACTTTTTAAATACCTCATCTTTAGGTTCAGTATTATAATATTGATATAGCCATCCTATTATCTGAACTTGTTCCTTCCAGTCTTCCTCAGGTATTTCACTTATCATTACATCTATTACAGAATCATCTCTTAAAAGTCCATCTGGAAGAAGAAGCTCTGTGTAGTCATTAAGCTTTTGAAACATACCTGGAAGAACTTCGTTTAAAGCATTACATTGAGTAATAAATAAATAATTAAAAAGTTCCTCTTCCTTGTTACCAGCATTATAAAGTTCTAGAACCTTTGACTTATCAAGCCCTGGTAAATCAATATGTATAGCTTCTGACAGAATCTGAGGTTCAAACTCATTATTTTCTGAAGTGAAAACTCTTATATGGCTAGGTATATATCCATTTACTTCCATAAATCTTATGGCAATAAAACGGTTAAACCATGTATAAGCAACCTCTTCTATAGTTTCATCAAAGCCATCTTTATCTATTTTTTCAATTAATATTCTTCTTGCTTTTTTATCATCAGAAGTCAGGACCTGCCCATTAAGAGCAGTATCCATCTCCTTCATTTCTTTATCTTTTTCTATTCCATATATCTTTGCTTTCTTAGTAACTTTTTCGATAAGTTCTCTTCTTGCCCAGATTGCAAAGTTTTTTATCGTTGTTTTATTCATATCCTACCTTTCCTTTCTTAATTTATTTCTATACCATCACAATCTCCTAAGAGTGTCATAAGATTTTTTTCAATAGTCTCTAGATACTCTCTTATGTCACTTTCACTTTCCAGAGTTCTTGCAGGGAATATTGATTGCCTATAGAATTTCTTAATATGCTTTTTCTTTTCAGGCTCAGGTGATACTTCAGTTTCTTTTACTGTATCATTTTCTCCACTTTGCTTTCCTTCTTCATCATTACGTCTTCTTTCAGCTTCGGCATTACTTTTTTCAATAGAAATTATATCTTTGACTGCCTGATCCTTTTCAGACCAAAGACTAGGAATAAATCCATCAAGAATTCTAAGACTTTCTGTTTCAGCAATTTCCTTTTTCTTTTGTGTATAAAAATCATCAGTTTTCTTAATTATATTGCCGATAATCCTATCATTTTTATCTCCCCTATGGATTTCTTCCATACATTGTCTTACAATTTCAAGGATTTCTTCACGTTTGCCATAAACAAGCCTATTATGTCCTTCTCTCACTACCTTCATATAATCAGTAAGTTTTGGAACATCCCTATAATCAAAATCGTCTTTTTTAGGATTGATATTGACTATAAGTCTAATTTTATTAAGTGCATCGTTTACTTCACTTTCATTTTGAAGGTAATCAAGGTCTGAACGAAGCAAGCTTTCCAGTCTTGTTGCTTCATCAAATGTATCTACCTGTGACTTAAAGAAGTCTTCAATAGATTCCATATCTTCCTGCATATCTTCAAGCTCATCTTCCATATCAATAAGCTTGTTTACAAGGGCAATATTATCTGTCTTTGCATAAAGAAGATCTGATACAGTAGCCTTTGCTTCAATTATTTTCTTTTTATCAGGATAGTTATTGCCCTCATATTTATTAAGTAATTCATCATAATGGTATTCTAGGTTTTCAAATTTGGAAATAATAAAATCTACAAGTCCATCATCATCTTCTGGCACATCCATAAGATCAAAGAAATCTCTTAAAAAGTCTCTTGCCTCTTTTATCTTTTGAATACTTATCATTTCACGTTTTTGAATCTTTGTTTTCCCTATTTCACTTCTCTTATATAAAAGTTCTGGAAGCCTCTCATCATCTGTTCTTACGGTTTCTCCACCGTATTTAACAATTACTTTTTGTTCATAGATTAATCTTGCAACTACAGCTGCAACATCTCTTTCTCGCCATCCATAAGGAATAGATGTGAATCTTTTCTGAACATCTGCCATATTGGTAGGAAGGTGTTGCTGGTTTTGAGCTATTAGGTAGGTTTCAATCTCAGTTGCTGCCTTTCTGTTGGACTCTAGTCCTGGCATTATACCATCATCTTCTCTTCCATCAAGAATCTTATAAATATCTTCATCTGAATCTGCATTTTTTGTAATCAAGTCAAGTTTATTATATACATTAGAAACTAGATACTCTAATGCTTCATCAATTTTAGCTTGTGGTGTTCCAGCTTTTACTGTAGTCCTATCTCCATTTATATAAAACTTTGCTTTCATAAAAGCCTCTTTAAGTTCCACTAAGGCATCCTCTTTAAAATGCTCAGCATCGTCTTGTTTACTTCTTATAATATCTTGCATTGATTTTGGAAGTTGTGGGATATTCTTCTTTCTTGCAAACTTATCTATTTTCATAGCATTTTCTATGAAGTTGTAGTATTCCGTATCTTCAAGTACCACAAGAACCTTGTTCTGAGATTCAGTCATCAGTCTAAGTTCCTGTTTATCTATTACGCTTGTTGCAATAGTAAGAATCTCTAGTTCCATTCCTCCAACTGGATTACCATAATTTACACCATCTACTTTTTTATCAAATTCAAAGTCATATTTCTTTTCATAACGGAATTTTTTTGTTGTATATATATTCCCAAAAATCATTTCAGAAATTTTTCTTGTAATCTCGCTTGGATCTACATATTCATCTCTGATTTCTCTTTCTACATCTTGCTCTGCATCAGTAAGAAAATTATATGTATCTCCTGTTCTTGCAATATAGTTCTGGTGAATAAGCCTATCTAGTGATTTTTGAATCTTGTTTCTTTCATCAATCTTATCCACTCTTATATCTTCAGCCATCATAATTATAATATTATCAAGATTTGCAGGTATATCTTCCACATACCTAATCATGTAAAGAAGCTTCAAGACATTAACATCTATAGGTTCAAGACCCTTATCATCTCTTGCTGCTCTTTCTGCTCTTTCTATTACTCTTCTAATTGAACCATCAAGAAAAGTATGAACTGTGTCATAAAACATCCAAAAAGGAATTATTGCATACTCATCCCTATCCTGAACCCTTTGTGCAGCTTCCTGAAAGCCAGAAAGCATAGATCTTTCTCCACCTGATAAATGCTTTCCTGCATTACCATGTTTTCTAATTTCAGAAAATACCTTCTGCATAAGGATAAACTGATATGGCACAAAGGGAAAGTTTACAGAGAATTCTCCTGGTCCTTCAAAACCTCTTATATCTCCAACTGCTTCTCTAAATTTAAAGAGATTGTCCATAACACTTTTCTGTTTGTCATAAACATCTTCAAGATAGGCTTTGGACTCATTATTTTTCTTTAGAATTCTCTTTTGAATAACCTCATCTGCTGATGATGAAGAAAGTGAAAGCCTTGTCTTGAATCTTGCCTGGATTCTTGAAAATTCGTCTGCCCTTGTTCTAATTATTTCATCTAGAGCTTCTTGCCCAGTACACATTACCCAGACTTTTCCCATACACTCAGAGCCTATCTTTTCAACTAAAGATTGAAGATTAAGAAGCATATCAGTATCAGCACCTACATACTGTCCCACCTCATCAATCATGAAAAGAAGCCTATAATTATCTGGCTTACTATCAACATATTCTTTTATTTCAGACACAAGCTGTGCTATTGAAATATCAATTTCTTCAGAGGAGTCAAACCAATTTCTGGCTGCTGTTTCACTCATACCAAGAACTTGCATAAGTGTTTCAACTACTTCATCTTCACAGAAGTCAAATACATCTCTTGAATCTATCCATGAATCACCGTTTTTTTCTTCAAAAACACGTCTAAATTCTTCTGTTTTTCCTCTCCTATCAACATATTGTTCAAGTTTTGCAACTTTAAGATTTTCACCATAAAATCCAAGGTGTTTATAAAACATCTTGGCAAATACCCTTAAAACTGCTGTCTTGTTTTTTTCCATAGGCCCTTCTATATCAATATTAAATAGAATTGTTTCTGTAGGAGCCTGTGTTGATTTATCAATCAGCATAAATGTTGCTAAATCATCTGTAAATTTTTCTCTGAATCTCTCTACAGTCTTAATTCCATTTACTTCTTTATTTTCTAAAATGTATGAAAGGATTTTCAAGAAGTGAGATTTACCGCTTCCAAAGAATCCAGAAATCCATACACCTGTATCAGCAGTCGGTCTATCAAAAGAATCTGAATAGTAATTAAAAAAACTTATAAAGTGTTTCTTAAGTTCCCTTGTAATAACATATTCTGAAAGTTCCTGTTCTATTATACCTTCTGTATCTTGATCAACTTTGATAACACCATTTATCTCTCTATTGATGTCATCATAAAACATATTTTGTATTCTCAATTATATTCCCTCCCACTTCCTAAATTATATTAAATGCCCTATAGTACTCATTTGGTGTAAATTCATTAAATAGTGTTACTGATCTACCATTAAAACTTCCTGGATAAAGAACAACTATAGGAATGTCATCAAATCCTGTCTGTAATTCTTCTAAAAGAGAATGAACTCTCATAAATGGATATACTTCTCCTACTCCTGTAAGTAAAAGAACATCTCCTTTTTCATGTGGTTCATACTGCATTTTTTCTGCAAAAGCTTTTGTTGTTGAAAACTTTAATATCCTATCTTTAAGGTAGTCGCTTCCTTTTTTTTCTTCCATATCTGGAATCTTCTTAATAATATTTTTTTCCTCACATATTTCCAAAAACACATGATAAAGATTATGACAAATAAGATTACATTCCAGGGAATTATCGTTTTCAAGTTGTTTTGTAAAATGCCTTACTGCCATTTCATCCTTAGGTTCATAGCAGAACATTCTTATATTAACTTCATTGCTCAGTCCTTTCCCTGTTAGAAAGTCTTGATCTTGAATTAAGTTTCTTAATCTATCTAGTTTTTCGTTTATATTGCTCACTCTGCTACACTCCTTTACTCAAAATAATTGAAAGCTGGAAGACAAGTTGCATCTCCATTTTCGATTATTTTATCTTTTAGTTTATAATCTAAAAGCACTTCATTAAGCCTTTTAGAACTGGTTTTATCTATATATCCATTCTCTTTTAAGAGACTAGCAAATACCGATTTAAGCTTGTTAATTGTTGAGTCACTCCAACTTGCTACAGTATCATTCTGTTCTTGAAGTCTAGTGAAAAATACATTTAGATCCATTCTGCTATAGGAAAAATTACGGGTTCTGTATTTCTCTCCAATAACAGTAATCATAAACTCCCATATAAGTCTTGAATCTTTCATCATTGCATATAGACATACTTGTCTTGAAATATCTAAAGGTCTATTTATAATCCAGGATACGAGTTCTTCATCTCCAAGTGCATTTAATCTTTTTATACAAGCTCTTGCTCTCATTTTAAGGCTTCTTTCTGTAGGATATTGATATAAATTTTCTTTAAATATTTTTTCTATAGCTTCTTCTTCGCTTAATCCTTCCTCAAGTAACTTTGCAGTTATTTTCATTTCATAATACATAAAAGGTTCTCTTGTAAGTGAAGCTATATATGGTGCATTACTATCCATGAAGTACCTCCTTATTTATCTTTATTTTCATATTTTCTCTTTTCAGGGCTATAAGAAACTATATCTTCTATTCCACAATCGAAATAATCACAAATACGGGCTAAAATTTCCATATTTACTGTCTCATTTTTACCTAGCTTTGCTACTGTAGTAGGACTCAATTCAACAGCTTTCTGGAACTCTGTCTTATTCATTTCTTCATCAATTAGAATCTTCCAAAGTTTATTGTAGCTGAATCCCATATACATCCTCCTTATTAGTTTCTATATATAATACTTCTATATGTTTGCGTAAATTATATCCATATTTGATTATATCATAATTATAGAGTTTTGAGTTATAAACTTAAAAAATCGCACAAAAAAGAAGGGGTGGCCGAAGCCTGCCCCATATCTATTACTTGCTTATATTACTACTATTGTATTTCCCTATCATTCTTCTTATTTTCAGCCTTCTCTTGTGTCCTTCCTATACTATCCTTAGCTACCTTATCTTTTAGTTTATTAAGTTTCTCAATAGTTGACTCTTTTTTTGTTTCTTTACTGTCTTTTCCTGGCTTCATTCTATTTTTTGCCTTAGTTAAATTTCTTTTAGTTGCTTCAGCCCAATCTATAAAGTCTATATCATGAAAGGATTTTTCCAGAGGATAATTCTCTGCAAAATCGTAGTCTACTTCATACATAGCATTGGATAGCTCGACATAAGAATTTATGAAATCATCAATCTTATTACAAAAATCTTCTTCTTTATTTGTTTTTTCATCAGTCTCTATAGCCCTATTGCCTATTATTGGTATTTCCCCCTCTAGTTCATATATAAGCTCTTCAAAATAGTCATTAATTAGATTTACTCCATCATTACGCATATACCTTTCATAAATCTCTTCTAATATGTCTGGATTGTCTACTCCCATCTCTAATGTAATTAAGGCCTTTACAAAGCCCTCATAGTCTTTATCTATCATATTATTTAAAGTATCTACTGAGTTAATATCCTTATTTTTAGGATAGTGATCAGAATAGTTACCATGATTCCAAAAGAACTTTTCTTCATTACTTTGTAGACCATAGACCTCTACAAATTGTCTTCCATCAAACAATACAGCATTATCCTTATCTATGTCTAAAACTATAGTTTCATCTGATAAAGAAGTTTTTATTTTATCTCCCACTCTAAGGTAAACTTTTCCCATATCGTAATTACTTTTATCTTCCTTAAGGAGTGGAATTTCCTCTTGCTTATCTTGATAACTTTGGTTCTCACTTTGAAAACTGTCAACCTCTTGTGAAAAGGATAAGGTCTTCTCTTTTCCTACTATAAAGTGGTCTAAAAGCTCTATGTCAAAAATTTCAGTAAGGTTTTTTATTTTATTAGTCATTTGTAGATCTTCTCTACTAGGAGTAGGATTGCCACTAGGATGATTATGAAAGACTGCCATACCTTTTACATCTTGATAGTTTAATAAACTTCTAGCTATAATTTTTAAATCCACTATTGCAGCATCAGTAGACCCTTTAAAAAGTTGTTCTGCTCCTATAATCTTATCATCTTTATCATAAACTATAATGCCAAAAATCTCTTGCTGATGATGTTGAAAACCTATTTTTAGTATCTCTTTTATTTCATTTGTATTTTCTATTAAATTTAAATCTATAAGCTCGTTACTTGCAAAGTAGCTTGTAAAATCTTCATACTTATCCTTAAGGCTATAATCCTTATCTCCATAGACATTTTCTGTATCATTGGCTATTTCATAGGTTTTAGATGCATAATAACTTCTTCCTGCAAGCATTGAAAGGAAACTGTTATTTTCCTTGCTATAGCCTATAGTATCTACTACCTTCATCCCTATTTTTTCAAAATATTCTTTTGTTTCCTCTATTCTTTTATCAGGTGTTTCATTAGAAAAGGCTAAAAAGACACTATTAGCCCCTGCCATTAAGCCCTCTCTTAAGCTTTCTTTTATACTATTCCTTTGACTAAGTCTGGTCCTTTTAAGATGGACTGGATGGTTCTTAGTATTTGCAAAAATAATAGTCACGGCATCTTTAGTAGGTAAAGTTATTGACTTTACATATTCTACTAAGGTATCAGGACTAGTTATTGCTTGTCTATTATTTTTAATATTGGCTCTAGCATAATCTAAAAATTCTATAAGTGGTTTTATGTCTTCATCTTGATTTTTTATTTTCTCATAAAGTTCTACCTCATTTTTACAATTAAATTCCTCATATAGGCTATTTCTCATTCCTATCCACCTCCTCATCAGCATTTATAGGAAGTGCTTTAAGCAGTTCTTTTATTTCTTTTACTTTTTCATCCTCTGGATTTTTCCTAACATAATCCATTATTTCACTATGGCTAGTAAGGCCAAAATATTGTAACAATTTATTCTCATTTTTCTTATTCAACATAATGTTCCTCCTTATTTTTCTTGTTTATATACTAATTATTTGCTCTACTTTAAAAGGTTAAGCTCCGAGTTTCCTCAGAGCTTCTTATCTTGCACCCTTATTCTTTTCCATATCTTTTTCATCCAAAGATAGGTTTGTTTCTTCTTTAACTTTGGCTTTAAATTTTTCAAGCTGTCCCAAAGTAGATTTTTTGTCATCTAACTTAAGACCATCAACATCATAAGTAGACTCAAAGTAATTGCTACTTCTAAAATCATTGTCATACCTATCTGGAATCCCATCATTATCTAGGTCTTTTGAAAGTGGATCATAAAAATTACCTTCATCGTCAATCTCAAGTCCAAGTTTTTCTCTTAAGTCTTTCTCATCTACTCTTATATATTCACCAAAGTCACTATATTCAAGATCTCTTTTTAAGTTTATAAGAGCCTCCTCTTTATTTGATAGTTCCCCCTCTTCACTTTCAAGGTAGCTCCCATGAGATACCTCTTTCTCATCTACATACTGTGTCCATGAATAATCTTTAAGACTTATTTCATACTGTATTTCGTGTTTACCATCTTCTGTTGTTGTATAGGCAAGTCCAATATGACCTTCATCAGGATAAAGTTTATTAAAATCCTCATAAGAATTATCTTGTTCAAACTCTCTATTACAATAATCAATTATAAACCTTTTAATATCTTCAATTAGAGGATTTAAATTCTCTAAGTCTTCTACTTCTCCCATGTCAAGCAGTCTATTAATTTCAGTAAGTCTTTGTGTCTTGTTTTTTAATTCTTCTGCCTTATCAAAGGGTTTTTTAACTTCTTCTTTAGCAATTTCAATTTGTTCCTTAGTAGCTTCAAGTTTTTCTACAAATTTCTTCAAACTATCAGGAATCCTCTCCAAGACATTATCCATTCTTGTGATGTTCCCATCTCTATTTTCCCCTAGGTCTCCATAGTGATTGTTGGAGCCTTTTAAATTAAAGTTATGTTGGTTTGTAAGAAAATTATATGTTACTTCTATAGGAAATCCCCTATAGTTTCCAATAATCTTTTTATCTCCTAGTTTCACTCCCTTAACTGCTTCAAGAATTTTATCTCCTGCTAATTTTCTATCTGTAATTACTTCATCTCCAATTTTTATAGAAGTAAATTTATTATCACCTGTTCCCTGTGGCTTGATTCTATCAATATCACTTTTAGCGCCTTCAATAAGCTTTTCATACCTTTCAATTTCTCTAGGGTAGGTCTTTATAATTTTATCTTCTAGACTATAAAGATTACTCTTGTAGTTTCCTTCAAGCATCTTTAATTTAGTAACTTCAATATCCAGGTCCATCTTTTCCTTTATTAATGGGTTACCTGTTGCAAGGGCTTTAATTTCAGCATAGGATAGGGTGTTTTCATCAACATCTTCCGCTACTCTTGCAGGTGTTTTTGAAGTCATAATTTGTGAGATAAATTTTTGTTTATTTTCTATTGTCTGCCACAAATAACTATCAAAGGTATTCTCAGTAACATACCTAAATATTTTAACCTTATCATTTTCATTACCACGTCTTACAATACGACCTGCCCTTTGTTCTAAATCTGCAGGTCTCCAAGGTACATCAAGGTCATGGGTAGCAATAAGTCTATTTTGTACATTAGTACCTGTTCCCATCTTTTGGGTAGACCCTAAAAGAATCCTTACATGGCCTTTACGGACTTTAGAAAATAGTTCATCCTTCTGTTTTTCTGTATTAGCATCATGGATAAATGCTATTTCTTTTTCTGGAATACCCATATTCAAAAGTTTGTCCCTTATATCATCATAAACATTAAAACTTCCATCATTCTTTGGGGTAGACATATCAGAAAATACTAGTTGGGTTGAACGATTATCCCTTGTTTTATCCCAGATAGAAAAAATATTTTTTACACATACATTTACCTTGCTATCAGGATCATCAGGTAAAAGAGGATTGATAAGCCTTTGGTCAAGGGCTAGTTTTTTACCATCATTCGTGATTTTTAACATATTATCTTCTTCTGGTTCAACCCTTCTATCCCTTACCCTGTCTGCTCGCTCTGAGATGCCTTTTAAGACCTCTTTCTGTTCGTCTGTAGGCTTTGTCACTATAGTTTTATATTCTGCTTCAGGAACTTTTAAATCAAGCATATCAGCTGTTTTTATATCTGCCACTTCTTTAAACATGGCCATAAGCTCAGGAAGGTTATAGAATTTGCTAAACCTTGTTTTAGCTCTATATTTATCTCCTTCAGGTGAAAGCTCTACTGCCGTTACAGTCTCACCAAATGTACTTGCCCATGAATCAAAATGTTGTAGGTTATTCTTTTCAAGTTCATCATATTGAAGATAGCGTTGCATGGTATAAAGCTCGGTCATACTATTTGACACTGGAGTACCTGTAGCAAATACTACTGCCTTTCCTCCTGTCATTTCATCTAAATATCGACATTTCATAAACATATCAGAAGATTTGAGTGCTTCACTCTGACCTATTCCTGCCACATTTCTCATTTTTGTATAAAGAAATAGATTTTTATAATTATGGGCTTCATCCACAAACAACTTATCAATTCCTAGTTCCTCGAAGGTAACAACATCATCTTTTTTAAAATCATCATTAAGTTTTTTTAGTCTACTTTCAAGTTTCTTTTTAGTGTTTTGTAGCTGCTTTACTGTGAAATTCTGACTTCTGTCATACTTATACTCTTCAATGTAATCAAGTATCCCTTCAATTTCCTTATTTATATGGTTTTCCTGATATTCTTTACTCATAGGTATTTTTTCAAATTGTGAATGCCCTATAATAACTGCATCATATTCTCCTGTTGCAATCTTACCTATGAATCTCTTTCTATTCTTTGGCTGAAAATCTTTCTTGGTAGCAACCATAATATTTGCTCCAGGATAAAGTTCCATAAAGTCCCTACCTATTTGCTCTGTTAAGTGATTAGGCACCACAAATAAGGACTTACTACTCATTCCAAGTCTCTTTGACTCCATAGCAGAAGCAATCATTTCAAAGGTCTTACCTGCTCCTACTGTGTGGGCAAGAAGGGAATTGCCACCATAAAGTGTTCTTGCAACTGCATTTTTTTGATGGTCTTTAAGGATAATACCTGAATTCATGCCTTCAAATCGAATATTACTTCCATCATATTCCCTATTGCGGACAGAATTAAATTTTTCATTATAAAGCTTTTCTAAACGGTATCTCCTATCTGGATCTTTAAATATCCAATTTTTAAACTCTTCTTTTAAAAGTTCTTGTTTCTGACTTGCAAGCATTGTTTCCTTTTTGTTGAGTATGGAAGACCTACTACCATCAGGATTTATAACCCTATCCCATACCTTAGTTTCTTTTAGGTTAAGGGCATCTTCTATAATCTTATAAGCATTAACTCTACTAGTACCATAGGTCATATTTGCAAGGTCATTACCTCCATCCTTGCTCTTTCCCTCAATTCTCCATTCAGCTGTAAAAGGTGAGTATCTAACATGAATATCCCATCTTGCAAATCCTGGTGTTTTAAGAGTTTCAAAGATAAAGTTTTCTACATCTTTTTCTGGCATCCATGTAGCTCCGAGCCTTACTGTAATTTCTGAAGCTGTTAGTTCCTTTGGCATTACCTCTTCAAGACTTGCTTTTTGTATTTTAAAGTTAGCAAGATTTTCTTCTATTTCCTTTATACTAGAATTGTCCATATCCGTAAAACCTAAAGTTCTTTCAGTATGGCTGATATATTCGTTTAAAATATTTATCTTATCTCTGATGTTTCCACTTAAATATTCATCAGCACTTACATAGTTAAAAGCCATAGGATTGTGCTTTTTCTTCTCTGTAAAAGGAAGAGCATTGTTTTCTCTGTCAAATTCCTTAATATCAAGAAATATCTTGCCTTTTAAACTCTCTACTAAGACTCTTTCATCAAGGTCTGTAAGTTCCTCCATATATTCAAGGTCTACTCTTCCTTTTTCTGCAATAGAAAGAATAAGGGCTTCATCTGGTGTGTCCACATGAGTTACTGGCACAGCCTTTTTTATTGTTCGTTTTGTAAATATATCGCCCTTTTCCTTGAACTTTCCTTCCTCAAGTTTTTCAATACTTGAAATAAGAGCAAAATTACTATCCTCAGATAAAAGTCTTGTGTTCATTCTCCCATTTATAAAGCCATTCTTCTTGCTAAATTCATCATATATATCATTAAGTTTTCTCTGAGCTAGTTTAATCTCAACTTCCCTTCTATCTTCTAACTGTAAATCAATCACTTCTCTAAGAGCATTTCCAAGAGCTATATAATCTCTGATTTTATCTAGGTCTTTATCATTCCTATCCACTTCTCTCATTATGGAGTCTTCTCTCATATAGACCTTTCCATCTTTTTCGGTAAATGAGAAGTTCTTTACATCTTCATCAGCTGGGAGAATCTCAGCTTCTTTTTCTCCTTCCTCTCTTTCAACTTTTATAGGCTCAATCTTCCCCTGAATCCTATTTATAGCTAGTGATAGTTCAAATTTTAAATCGTGATTTTCCTTAGCTTGACAGGTGGTAGTCTTTCCAAATCTTCCTGATACTTCTATCATTTCACCAAGCACCATTTGAGGATTTTCCACAAAATATTTGTTATAACTTAGACCCTTATCATCTATTCCAAGTTCATACCATGGCTCTTCTCTTTCTATTACCGATTCCTTCTTTTTAAGAAAAATAATATCACTAGTTACTTCAGTTCCAGCCATACCTTTAAAAGTATTATTTGGAAGCCTTATAGCACCAAGAAGCTCACATCTTGCACCCAGATATCTACGAATTGAATCATCCTTTTTATCCATTGTTCCACTGGAAGTAATAAATGCAATAACTCCACCGCTTCTTACCTTGTCTATTGACTTAGATAGCGATAGGTAATCCTTTGATGTTATCTTCGGATTTTCCCCCGCTCCACACCGTGCGTGCGACTTTCACCGCACACGGCGTTCCACCGTTTATGATTCGGTATTAACTAAAGTAAACTTACAATATTCGAGCAGTAAAGAAACTCATTTTAATATTAAATAGCTTGCAAATTTGCCAATTGGCGTAACTTATTCAGCTTTGCTTTTTGTTTGCAGGTGAGTTGCAGTTGTGAAAGGTAAGCCCTAATTGTTTCTTCTTTTGTTGCATGTAGCAATCGGTGTATATCCTTGTGCAAAATAATCAAGTTTTCGTATCTGTCGTTTCCACCTTGACTAACAGGCTTTTTGTGGTGACAATGAATTTCATGCAATGCCAGTATTTGTCCTGTTATTGCACATTTTCCGTATTGTGCCACATATAGAGAAATTCGATTATCCATATACTCAACACTTCTACCAACTTCCTTTGTCCGCATAAGTAGCAACATAGTATTGGTGTCTATGCCAAGTTTTTTATGAATTTCATTTCTTCCCTCTGGAGTGTATTTACACACCGATTTTTTCTTCCACATGGGATTTTTGTGCTTAATATATGCCACTGGTACCAAAGGCTTTCCGCTATAAAAGCGAATTTGTTTGCTCTGCCCATATTTCTTTTCAATGAACAATGCACCTTTGTAATCTCCTTCTTTGGAAAGTGCCTTTCGCTTTAGTTGACTTAATTTCACAACATCTACTTCTCGTCCCATATCTGCAAAATCTGAACTTACACAGGTTGCAATCTGAAAATAATTGTGCATACCCATAACCATAGAGTTATACTCATTGATGAGTTTTGCTCGTTCCTCGTCGTTTTTAGGGTGTGCTATCTTCTTGATTTGACCTTTCAGCTTGTCCGTTTCTCGCTGCTTTGCCTTGTCACAT
Organism: Anaerosalibacter sp. Marseille-P3206; assembly: GCF_900155565.1. Taxonomy (NCBI): domain Bacteria; kingdom Bacillati; phylum Bacillota; class Tissierellia; order Tissierellales; family Sporanaerobacteraceae; genus Anaerosalibacter; species Anaerosalibacter sp. Marseille-P3206. The sequence goes on along the minus strand of NZ_FUHM01000002.1, from coordinate 2,076,412 downwards.
ATATGCGACTTAACAACATAGGACGAACCCTTTTTCATTAGGGTAAGCTTAAATCCTAGAAATTCCGAATAGCCCTTTTTCAAATTAACGATTTTTGATTTTTCTTCGCTTACTTCCAACTTCAAACGCTCATGAAGCCACGCTTTTGTTGCTTCATACGCTTTGTTAGCATCCTTTCGATTAGAGCAAAATATCTTAAAATCGTCTGCATACCTTACCATGTGCATTTCTTTTAATCCTGATTTGCGGAATGCGTTATAGGCTCGTCCTCTATGGACAGCACCTGTTTTCGTAATATGGTCACGAATATTGTGTGCAGGCTGTTTTTCCCACTGGCTCGCTATCCACCAATCCAATTCATTCAGAACGATATTGGAAAGAAGTGGAGATAGGATTCCACCTTGCGGTGTTCCTTTCTGCGGATAAATTGTTTCTCCATTGGGTAAAACAATCGGAGCTTTCAGCATTTCTTTTATTACACATAGCAATTTCTTATCCTGTATTCCCATATTCCACATCTGCTTTATCAGCTTGCTGTGATTGACATTATCGAAGAATCCTTTAATATCAATGTCTACAACATAATGTAGGTGAGATTTTTGCATAAACGCATAGGCTTGTGCGATAGCGTGTTCTGCCGACCTGTTGGGTCTGAAACCATTGCTTCTATCACTAAATTTAGCTTCACAGATAGGTTCAAGAATCTGTAGAATACATTGTTGGACTATTCTATCCCATATTGCAGGGATACCCAGCGGTCTTAATTTTCCGTTGGGTTTCGGAATTTCAACTCTCCTAACTGCTTTGGGTTTATACCATTGGAGTTTCTTCCTCACAATTTCAACAAACTTAGTTTCGGGTATCTTTTCAATATCCTTAATTGTAAGCCTGTCTATTCCGCTTGTATTGCTTCCAGAATTGCGTTTAATATTTCGATACGCAAGGCGAATATTTTCCTCGCTCTCGATAAGTGGCATAAGATTATTGAAAATCTTTCCTTGTCCACTATCCGCATACAACATATCAAGCGTATTTTGTAGGTCGTAATACTCCAAATAGCGTAATTTTGAGTTCTTTTTCTGCTTCGTAGTTGTCACAGGCATCTCCTCCTTTCGGATTTGATTTTCTTTGTCATACTCGAAGCTGTGAATGTTTGCTTTGTTATTATTTGATTATCATAAACGGCTAATGGCTGTTCCTCCGTTTCCATTACAGAAATATCAACGGTCGTGCCATCGCTCTCACAGAAAATTCACGCAGTTATGATTTCCTGCGTTGACTAACCTTTGGTTAGCTTTTCTGCTTTCCTCGTTCCAACAATTCTATCTATACATATATCTGTAGGTGTCCTCTCTAAACCTGTACGCTTAATACCGCCTTTAACGGTATAGGGAATTTCATATCTTTGATTTTTACTTTTCCCCACATACTATCCATTTGGATAACTGTACATTTCTATACAGCCTACTTATAGACCCTTACATTCGAGGATTCGTCAGACTTTTTACAGTCATTCTCACCATAGATATTTTGTAGACCTCCGGCATATAGGCTACACCATCTACCTCTAGACAGCTTTCGTTACAGTTGTTTACGCAACTGTAAGACGGTAGCTCTCTGCCGACTTCACCGAGCTTCTGAACATCTGCCTTTTGAGCAGAGCCAGTCGGAGTATCAAGGTTGGCGTTTCAGGGCGTTACCCCATCATTCCACCAATCGAATTGTTAGTTTGCAAATATTATATTCACCTCACTTTCAAATTTACACCTAAGCTTTTCACTTAGGAACGAGTCGCACCAAAGAAATAGTCATGAATTAAAAAGTTGTTCCTATCATATAATCTATCATTTACTTTAAATTCCCCAAATGGAACATTCCCTATTGCCACATCAAAGAAATTATTTGAAAACGAAGTTTCTTCAAATCCTTTAACCTGTACATTACTCTCTGGATATAATCTTCTGGCTATATTTCCTGATATGCTATCAAGTTCTATACCATATATTTTTGATCCATTCATGCTTTCTGGAATACTTCCTATAAAACCCCCTACTCCACATGAGGGTTCAAGTATATTTCCCTTTTCAAATCCCATGTTTTCAAGGACTTGATATATGCCATCAATTACAATCTTAGGAGTATAAAAGGCAGTTAGTGTTGACTCTTGACAACTTTCATATTCCCTAGGAGTGAGGTTTTCCTTAAGAAAGTCTCTAGCTCGCTCCCATTGCCCTGTTTTATTTTCATCAAATACATCAGATAGCCCACCCCAACCTACATATTTGGATAGAGCTACTTGTTCATCTCTACTTGCATTTCTATTTTCTTCTTCTAAAATTTTTAGAACTTTTATAGCATTTATATTATTCTCTAATCTTTGCTGTGGTGGAAGGCTATCAGGAATAATTTCATCTGTAATTATATAATTTTCAATCTTGGGGCTTTCTCTTTCTTCTTGTCTATCTTCTATATCTTCAAAACCTCCAAAAGAAAAAGTCATTTGTTCATCTTCTTTAGCTTTTTCTTCATCAAAGTCATAAAGTTCAGTAGTATAAATAAACTCATTAAATTCATCTATGCTTTCAAATTGAAGCCTTCTTACCTGTCTTGCATCAAGAATATATTCATCTTTCAATTCATAAGGAAGCATTTCTATAAGAAGCATATCTTCTCTTACACTTGTAATAATAAAAGGATTGTCCCACATTTTTATAACATTATCCCTAGTAATAGGCTCTCTATTTAACTCTTGGTCTTTTAAATCTATAAGATAATCATTTATTTTATAGGTTTTATAACCTTCTTCATCCATAAAAAGCTCTATTTCTCTTGAGTCTTCAAAGTTTTTACCCTTATAAAGTTGATATTCTACACCATCAACTAAAACCTGTCTTTCATCTTTATCAAGTTCTATATGATTAAGATTGCTTTTTGGAATTATAATAAATTCTGTACCTACTTTAGCTGCAATAAGTTCTTTATCTATTTGTTCTTCCCCTTGCATAAAAAGAATTTCTGGGTCTACCTCTTGTGAAACTTCATTTCTTGTAAAATCATCAAGTTCTCCAAAGAATACTCTATGAATTTCTTCTTCGCTTAATTGTTTTTTAAGTTCACTATCCATTAATTCCTTAAATGTTTTAGGAAAATCTTCAAGAACAAGTCTTTCTGCTCCAATTTCCCTAAGTTCCTTAAGATTAAAGTAGCCCCATTCTGGTTCAAGACCTGCTACAAGACCATAAGCATCTTCTGTTTCAGGATCATACTCTGTCAAATACCAGGTCCAATTACTTCTAAATGGAATAATATATGCTGCATGAACTATTTTATCTGCTGCAGATATTTCTTCAGTTTCTCCTAGTCTAGGAACATTTTCTATGATTTCTTCATTCATAAGTTCTTGAGGATTATCTTTTGAGTAGTATTTGGGAACAAAAAAGGAAGCAGATTCATCATCTACTCCCTGGTCCTCATCTATGCTTATTCCTTCATCTAATTGTAAACGTACTCCTTCATTGCCATCTCCCTCAACTCGTGATTCAGGTTCTCCATAAGACCTGTCCACTTCATCGAATCTTCTGCCTACAGTTCCTCTGTCAGCCCAAAGCTTTCCATCATCCTCGGTTTCTCCATCTCTATGAACCTTTTGGCTGTCTCTTCCACTTCTAGAAGATGCTTCATAAGGCTTTTCTCCAGGAACATCTCTTGAAATAATCTCTCTTTCTCCTCTACCATGAAGTTCAGTCTTGCCTGGGCGAATCTGTGAGTCAGGTGTGTCTGATCCTTCATTAAAACTTTCTCTGTTACTTCCTTCATCTTCAAGGTTATCTCTTCCGATGTCTCGCATTCCCCAAATATCATCTGATACTCGTTCTCTACCTTCTCTTCCATCAGATATTCTTCCAACATTTCCTCGAAACTCATCATCTATCCCTCCTATTTTTTCTTCCTTATCTGTTATTTGTCTATTTTCATTGTACCGCTCAATTGCTCCTTTTGTCAGCACCTTATTTTTATCAATATCTTTATCTATAGCTACTGTTCTTTCAAGGATGTTTGCCACCATTAAATTTAGCTCATTACCTACTATTGTTAGTGAAATTTCATCAAGACTTCCAAGGATATCATTAATCTTATTTCTATCAGCTTCATAATTTATATCAAGCCTTGCAGCATATCCTATTTTAAAGGACTCTATAAGAAAATCATTGAAGATCTTTCTATAATTAGGAGTTATCTTAAGTTCATTTAAAAGATAGTTACCCTTGTTGATTACTTCCATATATGCAATATTTTCAAGAATTTCATCTATTGTCATATTCTTCATTTCATCTTCACTAAAAGCTCCATCAAATCCTAAAACTCCCTTTAGGCTATCTTCCCCATTGGTTAATTCCCATAATTCTACTTGATTTGTAGCTCTTGTCATTGATACTGTTTGGCTGAGATCAAAGATGTAGGTTACTTTGCCATATTCTCCATAATTCTTATATATGGGGATTCCTCTTTCACCACGCTTTACAGTTCTATTAAATTTCCTTCTCCAAAAATCAAATTCTCCACAGGCTCTTGCACTAGTATTCTTATCATAGATACTAAGCTGACTAGTAAAATCATATTTATAATTATTTCCAACGGTTCTCATAAGTGAAGTATATTCATCACTACTAGAGAGAGCCTTTGCCTTGATTTCTTGAATTAAATGTTTAAAATCATTTATTCTCATGCTTTTTCTCCTCCTTGCATAATTAAAGGGTTATGGATTTTACTCCATCACCCATCTTTATAAACTTATAAGCTACAGTTTTGAATCTCCTTTACTATCTCTTCAAGGACATTAACCACTATACTGTTGCCTGCCTGTTTATATAGAATACTTGACATACAGTTTTTTCTTCTTGGAAAAATCTTAATAAGCTTATCAAAATCACTATCATCAAATCCCATCAACCTAAAACATTCTCTTTCAGTAAGATATCTATACCTGTTATCACCTATAGCAAGTATTCCAGAGTTAAGGACTCTTACTTGCTTAGTAGATATGGTGTAGCAAAAGTCTTCTATTACTTGAAGTCTTCCTTGAAATTTTGGCTTATATTCTGAATCATAGAGTATTTTTAACATTGAAGGCTGCTTGACTAAAAATATATCTCCATAAGTCTTCATTACATCCTTTTCAAGGAAATCTGATAAATGTTTGGTTTCCTTGTGTTTTAGGTTTTCAAATTTAAAAGGATTTTTGCCTAGATAGCTAATAGCAAAAATCCTTTCTCTTTTTTGTGGTATCCCAAAATTTATTGAATTAAGAATCTCATATTTTGTTTCATAACCTAGCCTTTCCATTTCTTCAAGATAATAAAAAAAGGAAGCTCTCATTTTTCTATCAAGAACTCCTTTAACATTTTCCCATATTACCCATCTAGGCTTGTCTTGTCTTTCCTCTATTATCCTTATTGTTTCAAATAATAGACTGCTCCTTGTTCCACTTCCTTTTTTCCCACCAAGTTTTTCTCCTACCCTAGAAAAATCCTGGCAGGGACTACCATGCATTAGTAAATCAATTTTTTTATCTGGAAGACTATAATTGCATACGCTTAGTGGCTCATAATTTTCATTGAAAAGTGCATTATAACTCTTAACACAGTTCTTATCTATTTCAACATAATCTACTATCTCAAAGGGAATTTTACTATTGATATAAGCCTTCCTTATAGCACCTATACCACCGAAAAGCTCTACCACTTTCATTTTTGTGAAATAACTTCCCTTATTCTTTTTTCTACATCGCCTATAAAATCCTTTAAATCAGCTTTTCCCTCTGAGATTTCATAAAGTTTCACTTCCCAATCTACTGTTGTATTTGGATTTCTAAGGAAGTCTGCTACTAAGGATACTAACTGCTCCCCCTTCTCTGTTGAAATAAGTTTCCTTTCATCTCTTTTTATAAGTTCCTTATTAATTAGGTTTTCAAGTATTCCAGCCCTTGTTGCCGGTGTTCCAAGCCCTTTACGTTCTACCTCCACATCTTGATTTGCATCACTTCCAGCAAGTTCCATAGCCTTAAGCAAAGTGTCTTCTGTATAATGCTTAGGTGGATTAGTATATTTCTCATTTATTTTCTTACTTTCTACATTAAGCTTGTCGCCTTCATCTAGCTTAGGAAGAACCTTATCTTCTTTCTTCTTTATATAAGGAGTAAGATATTTTGTATATCCCTCATCAATTACAACTGTTCCTGTAGTTGTAAATTCATAGCCTTTTACACCACATATAAGCCTAGTGTTTTCAGTAATTAGATTGCCTGATCTTGCTGCTAAAAGCTTTGCTTTTATAAGTTCAAATACCTTTTCTTCTGACCTTTGCAAACTTGTAGTATCAAAATCAAGAGAAGCACTTGTCGGAATTACGGCATGGTGATCTTCGACCTTCTTAGAATCAAAAATACTCTTAAAGTTCTTCTCATCAAAGTCATTACCAAAGGAATCTACATAGCTTTTAACATTATCAACCATATCATCTGTAAGAAACCTACTATCTGTCCTGGGATAAGTTATTAGTTTCTTTTCATATAAACTTTGTGCATAATCCAAGGTTTGTTTTGCACTATATCCAAAATACTTATTACATTCTCTTTGAAGTGTTGTTAGGTCAAAAAGTCTATCAGGTCTAATAATTTTTCTCTTCTTCTCTATTTCCTTTATCTCAATAATCCCAGGAATAGATGAAAGTAACTTATCAGCTTTCTCTTTTTCATCAATCCTTGATGTTTCTAGTTTCATATTGTTAGCATCTATCTGGACTGTAAAATACTTTTCTTTTTCAAAATTCCTTATTGCTTTATCCCTATCTACAACCATTGAAAGTGTTGGTGTTTGTACCCTACCTACTGAATAGTTTTTATTATGAAGACAAGAATAATATCTTGAAAGATTCATTCCTACAAGCCAATCAGCCTGTCCTCTTGCTAGTGCAGACCTATATAAATTTTCATATTCTATTCCATCTTTAAGATTATTAAAACCTTCCTTTATAGCCTTATCTTCCATTGATGAAATCCAAAGTCTTTTTATAGGCTTTTTACACCTCGCCTGATTATAAACAAGCCTAAAGATAAGTTCTCCCTCTCTTGCTGCATCACAGGCATTTATAACCTCAACAACTCTCTTATCTAATAACAACCTTTTTAAAATGTCATACTGTTTCTTGGTATATTTCGAAACCTCATATTTATAATTATCAGGAAATATAGGAAGGTCTGCTATATTCCATTTTTTATACCTTCCATCATAACTTTCTGGATTGCTCATCCTAACAAGATGTCCTACGCACCAACTTACAATATAATTATTTCCTTCAACATATCCATCTTTTCTTGAATTTGCACCTATGACCTTGGCAATACTCATTGCTACACTTGGTTTTTCTGCTATTACTAATTTCAATTTATTTCCTCCATTTCATTTTTAGACAAAAAAATAGCGGCTCAGATATAATTACTTATCCGAGCCGCTATCATTTATCTATTTATCTTGTTTTTACCAGGACTGATTAGGATTTTTAAGTGAAAATGTAAATACTATTTTCATCTTTCCATTTGTACTTTCATCATATTCTGCAGTCTTTGTTTTTAAATTAAACTCCCAGCCCCTATAACTATTCTTAAATTCCCTATAATATACATCTTCTGTTTCTCTTATATACTTTCCATTACTCTTTATTACACGAGTAAATCTCATCTTCATTCCAGCCATATCAATATTTTCACCATCATCATAAGTTTTCTTATCAGGCAAAGTTACAAATTTTTCGGGATACCATTGATTGACTTTAACACCCTCTGGCAGATTCATATCTTTTAAATTATTTTTATCCTTTTCTCTTTCAAGATTTTCTCTTAAATCCTTTACATCATCTTCAAGGTTTTCAAATTTTTCCTTATATTTCTCATTGTCTTTTTCAAGCTTATCTTTTTCTTTACTAAGATTATAAATCTTATCATCAAGTTTATTTATCTCATTATTTAAATTTTGCTTATCCTTAACTGACTGATTCTTTTGATTTTCTAGTTCTTTTTCCATCTCTTCTTTTGCTTTTTTCAAGGCTTCTATTTCTTTATTCACCTTATTTATTTCTTTTCTTAAATCTGCTTCAAGCAAGTCTTTATCTTTAGATAATTGTTCAATATCGTCTTCTAGTTTTTCTACCTTTTTATCAAAGATTTCTATTGCCTGATTTAGTTTATCCTCTAGCCTTTCTTTTTCCTTATTTATTAAATCTAAATCATTATTTAACTCGTTAATCTCATCCTTAAGCTTTTCCCTTTCCTCCTTTGTCTTATTCTTTTCATCAGCCAGTTCTTTTTCAAGTTCTGCCTTTTCTTTAATTATTTCATCAATCTTTTTATCTAAGTCATCAATACTTTCTTTCAGTTGATCTCTTTCTGCCTTAGATTCCTCTTTTTCTTTTTCAAGCTGATTTTCAATTTCTGTTTTCTCCTTATTTAATTGGTCTAATTTATCATTAAGGTCAGAAATCTTGTTATCAAGTTCTTCCTTATCCTTCTCATACTCAGCCTTTTCCTGGTTGAGTCTATCCTCCAGTTCTTCAATTTTCTTATTAAGTTCTTCTTCTACAGCATCCTTTTCTTTTCTTAAGTTCTCAATATTTTTATCTAGTTCTAAAATCTCATTTTCTAGTTCTTTTTTATCTTCCTCCATTTTATTTATTATGTCTTCCATCTCTTTTTCTAGATTTTCTTTAGATTCATTTAGCTCATCAGTTTTTTGCTTTAGATCTTCTATCTCTTTTTCAAGAGCCTTTTTATCTTCTTCTGATTTTTCCTTCTCATCAGCTAAGTCTTGTTCTAATTTATCCTTAGCTTCTCCAAGTTCATCAATTTTGTCTTTTAAGTCATTAATTTCCTTGTTAAATTCCTCCTTATCCTTAGCCGCCTGCTCTCTTTCTTCAGCAAACTCTTTTTCAAGTTCTGCTTTTTCTCTGTCTAGCTCATCAATCCTATTATTTAGATCTTCAAGTTCTTTTTCTAGTTTTTCTTTTTCTATATTAGCTTTTATTTCATCAGTTAGATCTTTGAAGGTATCTTCTAGGTCATCTGTATCTGAATCTTTAAACTTATCTTCTCCACTTGCTACTTCTTTTAAAAACTCTTTTGCTTGTTCATTACAGTCAACTGCGACTGTGTAGATATCTAGAACATCAATATTATCACTTTTTGCAAGATTAGCTTCTGCTAAGGCACAAAACTTACCCTTGCTAGTAGTGGTATCTTGTCCTGCTTTATCATAATGGAAACTTCCTTCAAGAACCTCTTTGTTATTGTTCATATAATCATCAAGGTCAATCTTTGGTTCATAAATACGATTTGCTTCTCCATCCGAAAGAAGGACTATGATTTTTTTATCTCCAGTAGAGTTTTTAAAAATCATTCTTGCTTCATGAATACCTCCTTGTGTAAAGGTCATATTCTTCGCAGACAGACCATCAATAGCACTAAAGAGCTTGTCCTCATCTTTTTTCTGGAAAAAGTCTGCTCCATCATTTTTGTGATGGACTACATTAGACTCAAAGCTAATAAGTGCTATATTTGTATTAATATCATAGGATTCTTGTTCCTTCCATATAGCCTTTGCCATATCTTTAGCTGAATTTTTAGCCTTTGTCATTTTAGTTCCATTCATTGAACCTGAAATATCAACTACAATAGTCATATCAACATCATAACCTGTCTTATCCTCTTTCTCACTTGCCAATACAGGAGTTACTGCCCCAAACATTATAGAGAAACTAAGCACTCCTGCTAGTATTTTTTTAAATAATCCTGTTCTTTTACCCATTAGATCAAATCCTCCTTTGTATATTCAATATCTTCATCTTCTACTTCACCATCATTTATCTCTTCATCATTATTGCTGAAAAAATCATCATCATTTGGAATCTCATCATCTTCAAAATCATCAAATCCTTCTTCCTTAGATTTTACAAACTTAAAGTAATATCCAGCTCCACCTACTCCCACTAGGATGAGTAGAACAATTAAAAAAGAACCTTTAGAATCTTCCTTCTCAGGTTCCTCTATTTCAGGCTCTTCTTTTTTTACTACTTCTTTTTTAGGTTCCTCCTTGACTTTAGATATGCCATTTCTTTCTTCATCTTGTTCTATCATATTTAGTAAATCTTGTTCAGATACCTCAGTTAACAGTTGAACATTAGAATCAGGCTCGTCATGGTTAATAATCAGATGGAATACCTTGCCACTTTTTGTTTGAAAGGTAAGGAATTCTCTCGCATCAGCTTTTGGTCTTTCCCTCATCTGACCACCACTAGCTTCCTCTCTAACATCTGCTACCTCACTTCTCCTAGGATATTCTTTATTATCTACCCCAACAGATTCTGTAATAGTCCCTCTTGCTTGACTAGGATCTGACGGTTCATAAGGATTTTCCTTTGTAATAGTAGATTCCTCTTTAGGCTTATTTACATCTACCACAAATCCATTCCCTGTTTCCGCTGGATTGAGTGAAGGTTTATTTACATCAACTATGATGTTATCCTCCTTGTCCTTTGCAGATTCAGGACTATTAACATCAATTACAAACTCTCTTTCAAGTTCTCCACTAATATCTGAAGCAAAGACAGTGGTAACAAAGTTTATCCCAATCATGCTTGTTATCGCAAGTACTAGTAATATTTTTATAATTTTTCTCTTATCATTGTTCTTTTCCATAGGTTAAATTCTCCTTTTCAGATTCGTTAAATATTTTATTTTCATTTCCTCTTGTTTTTTCTGCTTCAGTAAAAATCTTCACTGCTTCCAAAAGATTAATTTCCTGCTCATAACATATAGCCATGATCTCTTGACCTGCTATTTCCTCTTCTTCCAACCTTAAAAGTTCCAATTCATCTTCGCTTTTTTTAATTTGGTCTTTTAGCTTTTTTTGGTCTCTTTTTATTTTCTTATATCTATTTTCTGTTTTTTTATCCATTCATTAAACCCTCCTTCATTTAATAGGGAAATCCCCATTTTGCACTGCTACCATAATAGGAAATCCAGTCTGAAAGCTTGCTATCTTTTACAATACCTATATTTTCTCTTATAATCCCATTTCCAACATAGATACCAACATGACCATAAATCCTTCCTGCCTTAGTATGATTGTGAGTAGGTACTGCTACCATCATTCCAGGTCTAAGTTCTGAAAGATCATTACTATGACAATACCAATAATATTGATCACAAGCATTTCCTCCAGGTCTTGGGAAACCTGCATTTACATAGACATTGCTTACCCATGCAGCACAGTAGCCGTTACCTGCTGTCGGTGTCCTATATGCTGCTGATACAAGAGCCTTTTCTTTATCTGAAAGATTAGGATTGTTTATAAGGTCACCTATTATGGTGCTATCTGGTATTACAGGGGTTATACCACTTCCCCCAAAGTAGTGTTCCATATTGCCACCTGTTTCAAGGAGTGCTTCATAGTGAGCAAGATTGTCCTCATATCCAATAAATTCCTCTCTTGCTACAGTATCAAGTTCTTTTTTCTCTACTGTAACTTTCAAAATATACCAATCATAAGGCTCCATTACACAGTATCTATCTTCACCACTTCCATAGCATACCTGCCTATATCTGGTTTCCACCACAGTTTCATAGTTAACCTTATACATCTTATTAAATAGATCTTTTAACTCCCCATTAAGACTTGCAACATTGGTTACTTCTCCATATCTAGCAGTTATAAAACTTAAAAGCTCATGAATATCATGCCCTATATCAGTATCTCCTCCTACATGGTACTCATCATATCCAGGATAATAGCTTTCAATATTGGCAAGCTCATCTGCCAACTCATACTCATAATTAGTAAATTCGCTATTTATATCTGCGAGAGTCTCTTCACCTGACAAATATGTGGTACTCATAACTTGACTTGTTACTGATGATATTCCACCAAGAAAAAAAGTTGCAATCTGGCTTAAGGTCATAAAACCTATAATAACGACTGCAAGAAGAATAAGGAGTCTCCTAATATTTCTTCTTATAACCTGGGAACTTCCTTTTAAAATATTTTCAATTCCCCTTTTAAGTCTATCTTTGAAGGTAACTGCAATATTATGCTCTTCATAAATTTTCTTTTTCATTTGCTTTCTCTTAATCAGTTTTTTGTAGGCACTCTTCTTCTGAAAATCTTTTTCTTTTCTCAAAACTTCAATTTCTGTCTGATATTCAGCCTTTGCCATATTCTTCTGATGTTTTAAAGCCAATTCTCTTTTAACCTTTAAGGGACTTTTTCTTTTTCTCTGAAGTCTATTCTGGGCTTGTCTTGTCATACTTGCATTAAGATATAAACCTTTGTCTGCTGCGTCAATAGCTACATTTTCATCACTTCCAGCTCTCATGTATTCAGAAGCCATGTAACTTGCTCCAGATATTCCTCCTACAAGCTTGCTTGTTTTATCATATTTAGGCTTATTGTAAAGCTTACTTGCTTTTTTCCTTTTCTGAATTAATTTACTTTCATTTTCCTGATATTTTTTCTCTGCCCTCTCACTAAGACCTTTACTTTCAAATGAAGATTTTTCACCTGCCCTATTAGCCATGCCACCTTTAAGGTCTTTAACATCATCTGTGGTTAATTTCCCATCTTTGCTTTTCTTCTTTTTCTGATTATCATAAATAGCTTTTCTTTTGTAATAATCTTTCTTTGAAATTTTGCCATTCTTTTTAAGACCTTCTACACCATAGCTTACATCCTCATAATCTTCTGCTTTTATCTCATTATCATGTTTATCAGAAACAGTAGGATCATCAGTGTCTTTTGCAAGTAAAGCATTGATTTTAGTTTCTTTATCTAGAGTTTCATACTTATTGGTTTTTTCTTTATCTTTCAGATTATTTATCTGTTTCTGCTTTTTCCTTTTATTTTTATTTATTGCTTTCTCATTTAAACTATCTGAAAGACTCCTATCACCTCCTGAAATATCTCCCTTGTCTTCAGCTATTTCATTTTTCCCATCACTAGCCTTTACTTGGCTATGATTTAATTTTGTTTTCTTCTTTACAATAGAATCATCAAATCTATCTTTTTCATGTACTCTTTTACCGAGGTAATTGTTAGTCTTTTTTCTTCCACCTATATCGAGACTTTTATGCTCTTTTATAGTCCCTTTTAACTGGCTACTTTCTGAAGTTCTTTTTTCTAAATTGCTTGAATCACCTACCCTTTCCTCTTTTCGCCTATAATCAATTATTTCAGGAGTTTTACTATCCACTTTTTCCCTTTTATCCATATGCTTCTTTATTTGTTTTTGAGATGAAGAAAGCCCACTTTTCTTGTAAGTAGGCTCATCATTTTTCTCAACATTATTTAATTTAGACTTTGTTTCTATAATAGACTCTTGGAATCTTTGGCTATCATCAACCTTCTTTTCCTTATATTCTTTTATTTTTTCTCTCTTACCTATGTCAAGATTAGTTCTCCTTTTTTTCTTATTATTCTCTTTCATTTTTTTACTCCACTTCCTCAGGCTTTGTTGTCATCTTCTGATACAGAATCGTATCTTTAGGGAATTTATCTACAAAGGGAACTATGGTGTTTCCAAAGAATAATAATCCCTCTCCTGCATTAGAGTTTGTAACATAATTTAATTGAAAAGGAGAAATTTTAAGTTTCTTGGCTAGGATTTCCCTATCTCCAGATGCTTGATTAAGCATAAGGACAAAGTCTGTATTATCAAAGATATTTTCAATTTCAGCACTTCCCAAAAGGTCTTTCACATTTTGAGTTATACCTGTTGGCACTCCACCCCACTTTCTAAATCTTTTCCATATTTCAACTGAATATTGGGCAGTTTGCTGGTCCTTTAGAAGCAAGTGAAACTCGTCAATATAGTATCTTGTTGCCCTATTTGCTCCCCTATTTGAAGAAACCTTATTCCATACCTGGTCTTGTATTACTAACATTCCTATTTTCTTAAGTTGATTTCCCAGCTCCTTTATGTCAAAACATATAAGTTTTTTGTTAAGGTCTACATTACTTCTATTATTGAATACATTTAAAGAGCCTGTAACATAGATTTCCATTTCTGTAGCTAGTTTTCTTCCTACACTTTCCTCCTGCTCTTGAAGGAGATTATACAGATCACTAAGTATAGGCATATTCTCAGGTATAGGATTGTCAAAGTAGTCCTTGTATATTTTAGGAAGGCACCTATCTATTACAGATTTTTCAGCTGCAGTTAGACCACTTCCACCTACTACAAGTTCAAGCATACTCATTATAAAGTTTGCCTTATCCTTTAAAGGTGCATCTCCATCTCCATAGTTCATATTGATATCAAGTGGATTTAGATAATCCTTTGACTTTGCTGAAATCTTAATTACTTCACCATTAAATTCCTTTACAAGACTTCCATATTCTCCTTCTGGATCTGTAATAATTACATCATCATCAGTAACTAAAATAGCATTGGCCATTTCCCTTTTTGCAGCAAAGGACTTACCAGCTCCTGGTGTTCCAAGAATAAGTCCATTAGGGTTTTTTAATTTCTTTCTATCTGCCATTATAAGGTTGTGGGAAAGAGCATTAAGCCCATAGTATAAACTTGTATTTGAACTCATAAATAGTTCCTCAGTTGTAAAAGGCATGAATACAGCAGTTGATGAAGATGTAAGTTGCCTTTTAATTTCAATCTTATTTACTCCTAATGGCAGGATAGATATAAAGCCTTGCTCTTGTTGGTGGTCTAGTCTTTTTAATGCACAGTTATTACGATTACATATTGAAGAAATCTGAGCTATTGTATTATCAAGTTCTTCCTTGTTTTTACTTAAATTCATAATTGTAAAGGTTACATAAAACATTCTTTCATCTCTAGACTGTAGATCAGTCAAAAGATTCTTTATATCATTACCATAAACATTAAGGTCTGATGGAATAATATCCATATCATAACCAGCTCTTACGGCTTTTTTCTGCTCTTCAATCATCATTTTCTGAAGATCAGTATTCTTTCTTTTTACCATCTTGATTGCATCTACCTGGTCTATAGCATGAATATGAAGACTTACATACATATTATCTTCAATAGAAAGAATTTCTGATAAGAACCTATCTGAAAGTTCACTAGCTAGAATCTGAAAATTGCTCAATGCACAGATATAATTTCCCATCTGCATATATTTAGGACTTATGAACTTGAATGTACTAGGCATTATAAGTTTTCTTGTGTCCCTAGCTTCAAGTCCTTGTCCATCATAATCAAACATTTTATCAGGATTTAGCATATCGTGAAGTAGTTTAAGTCTTTCAAGACCTACTAAGGTTTCAGCCCTTACCCCCATACTTTTTAAATTTGATAGGACATCTATCTCTATCCTCTCAAGAACAGATTTGGCTTGGTCATAGGTGTCTGCCCTTGTACTTACAACAACATACTTTGACTTTTTAAGACCATTGTTCCCCTTTGAAAGCTGGTCCTTAAGCATTCCCCTAAATTCTTTTCTTATCTCATCAAAACCATCCCCCTTACCTGGTATAGTAATTGCATTTTCCATTTCCTTAATTCTTCCTACCTGATTAACAAAGCTTAGTTGAAGCTCTGTTGTTGAATCAAAGGAATTTAAAAAGCCTGCAAATTGATTAAAGATAAGATCCCTATCTTCCTCAAGTGCAAGCTGATAATTTATATCCTCATATTTTATAACTTTATTGTACTTTCCCTCACCGATATAACATATACCATTCCTATACATCCTCTTATAGGGAATGGTATCTTCTATGGTATATCTTTTCTTTTCCTTCTTTAAGAAATCAAGAAATGAAGAGCTTTTCTTCTGACTAGACTTAATATTTCTTGTTTCCTTAGCTACTTTTTTTAGCTCTTTTTCCTTTTTTTGAAGTTTTTCTTCCTGTCTTTTTCTTTTTTCTAAATTTCTTTGCTGAATCTGATTTTTTCCCATTTATGTTTTGCTCCTCCTTCCTCATTTCTATAAATCTCTCCTTACTAACCCTAACTTTAGGTTGGTGTCTTTCATGAAGATATATATATTTAAGGTATTTCTCACTTGAAAGCCCATCCTTCTCATAAAAGACCACAAAGAAAATAGGGATAGTTAGTACAATCATTAAAAAGACAGCTAGATCATTACCAAGAACATTTCTCGTTTTTAGATATGTTGGAATACCAATAATACCTGCCACCCCAAACCCTATTAGCTGCCTTTTGGTCAGATTAAAAGCTACTTTTGTTTTAACATTGGTTAAATCTTTGGGTATCTGAACATAAGCCAATCTCTATCACCTCACTATTCCATTAGCTTTTTTATTCTTCTTCAATCTCATCTATGCTTTCTTCCAATTCATCAGGGTTGATATTTAATATTTTTGAACTTTCACCTACACCTTTTTTATTTTTCTTAAGTCTATCAAGTTCTGCAAGGTGGCTATAGATAGTAGCAATTTCATCTTCAATTTCATAAAATCTTTCATCAAAGTCTTCATAGTCATCTATTCTCATTTTTATTAAACTATTATGAGCCTTAGCAATTTCCTTCATAGACCTATTTAAACTCCATGTCTTTTCTTCAAGATCTTCTAAAAAATCCTCTGTATGATTAATTCTTTGTGTAAGCTCACCTAATTTCTTTCTACTTTTTACTTCAGAAACAAGAAGACCTGCCCCTGTAAGTGCCAAACCTATTATTAATCTTTTCTTTTTAAATTCCAAATTATATTCCTCCTATATTTTTAATGAGCATTCATTATGCTTTTTGCAATTGTTCCACTCTTTAACATCATAATTCCAAGAAGTACCGTATATCCAAGAACTCCGAATATGCTGGCATGAATATCTGTGGTTACATGAATCGTTTTTACAAGTACCGCATATATTCCAAGGCATATCATAAGAAACAATCCCTGAAGCCCTAGTGCAAATAATCCTTTGATATAATTTGTTCCAATCTGACCCCATTCTTTATTTCCCATAGTTGCAAATGGAATTGCTGATACTGAGCTATACAAGCAAATTTCAATCATTCTTCCATAAGTTATTACGGTAATTATGATTGATACAACCTGGATTGAAAGCTTCACCAGTGAAGTATCCATTGCTATCAGTATCAGATTCCATAAGCTTTCATCTTTTAGATGATCTATCATTGCGGCCACATCCATAGCATCAAGGGATGCATTTGTATTTATCACGCCCGCCGCCTTAGTTACTAGTGTCTGTGATACATCAAATACTGCCATCGAGAAAGTGAAAGCATTACTTACAAACCATACTGCTATCCACATCTTGATAATGTATTTAAAGAAATCAAATGTATCTGTATCAGAGTGCATATTATTTTTCTCCATGACCATGTTTATGAGTTCTATGCACAAGACGGCGGTTATGATAATTCCCGCTATAGGGATAACTACAGTATCGTTAATATTCTTTACAAAGCTGAACACTTCTGCATTCCAGCTACTTGGTGTTTTCCCGACTTCTGTAGCTACAAGACTTACATTCTCATTTATATCTAAGAACATTGCTTCAAGGTTTGCTTGGATAATTCCGATGAAAATCTCCTGAAAAAATTCAGTTATTTTGTCGAAAAGTCCAAACATATTTTATCTACCTCTTTCTTAATTAAGTGTATTTGCAAGTAAAGGTATAAGTTTCATTCCAATAAGAACAATACCTCCGCCTGCCATTAGCTGCTTGATCCCTTGTGATTTTGCTCCAGGGTTATCATTTCCATAACCCTCCATAAGGTTAATTACTCCCCATGCCCCTAAACCTGCACCAATTGCAGTAACTAAAGTTTTTAAAACTGCTATTCCTTCTGTAAAAAATGCCATATTATTTTTCCTCCTTATTTTCTTTTTCAATTTTATTCATATGTTTTACTATAAAATTCTTATATAGCTTGTCATTATTTCTTCTTTCCCTAATATAACCAAAGACATGGACAAGATCTCCAGCCTTTAGTTCCTTTGCTACTTCTGACCATTCACCATAAGCTGCACAGTTTGTATAGTGCCTTTTCCCATTCTTCTTTTCTACAAGGGAGAAATTTGTTACATTGATAGTTTCACCATCCCAGTCAAAAGAAGCTGTTTTTACCTCTCCTACTAGATTAGCTGTTACATTTTTCATATCTCTTTCTTTAAAATTTGCCATATTCTAATTCTAGCCTCCTCTTTTCTTTTTTGAAATAAAAAAAGCGACTGGACTTGTTTCTTATCCAATCGCTATAAATCAAATTTATTAACTTTGTTACTTTCTTTTTTGAAGGGCTTCTCACCTTAACCTTCATATCTTCACCTACAATCTTGTTATTATAGAATCTTTATTGAGCTTGGCCTTACCTTGTTTCTTCATATATTCTTCAATATCGAAGAAGTTTCTATCATCATAATCTTCAAGATGCTTATAATTTTTATGCTTGGTAATATCAAACTTCTCTGATAGAAATGGTCTTACACCTCTTAGTTGCATAATGCACTTGCTTCCATCCATTACAAAGAGTTCATCTTTAGTCATAAGTTCCTTGCCAGTTTTCTGATAGTTAAGCCCAAAAGACTTTTGATTACTTCTTGTTTCTGATGTATTGAATAGGTCAATAGTTTCCTTGCCTAAGGTTTCTGAAATCTCTTTTAAAGTACCATTCTCCTTTCCTCCTAAAAATAATGTGGTATCACAGTTACCAATAATAGTATCTGCATTATCTTTATATATGGCCTTTAGTTGTGATTGTGCTTGTAGAACTATGCAAGCACTTATTTCCCTAGAACGAATTGTCGCTATAAGCTTTTCAAATTTAGGGATTAGGCCAATATTTGCAAACTCATCAAGGAGACATCTAACAAGAACAGGAAGTCTTCCGCCATAGACATCATCTGCCTTATCACAAAGTAGATTAAACATCTGAGAATAGAGAAGTGATACTACAAAATTAAAGGTATCATCTGTATCTGAAATGATGACGAATAAGGCTGTTTTTCTATCTCCTAGGGTATCAAGTTCCATTTCATCTTCACTCATTAGCTCTCTAAGTTCCTTAATATCAAAAGGAGCTAATCTTGCACCACAAGAAATTAAAATAGATTTTGCAGTTTTTCCTGCCGCTAGTTTATACTTGCGATATTGCTTAACTGCAAAATGGTCTGGATCCTTTTCTTCCAAGGCTTCAAACATATAATCTATTGCATTTTTAAAGTTTTCATCCTCCTCTCTAACCTCACTTGCATCTATCATGGCTAGTAGGGTTGTAAAGTTTTGTTCCTCCTTTGGAGTTTCATAAAATATATATCCTATAAGGGCTGTATAATAAAGTCTTTCAGCCTTTACCCAAAAATCCTCTCCTGCCTTTTCACCATCCCCCTTTGTATTTGCTATAATTGTCTGAACCAGCTTTAGAATATCTTTTTCACTTCTTAGGTAGGCAAAGGGATTATATTTCATGCTCTTATTAAAATTAATTGTATTAAGAGATTTTATTTCATAACCATTCACCTCTAACATTTTGCCACATTCATGAAGAAGACTTCCTTTAGGATCAGTTACTACATAACTTGAGTGTAGTTGCATCAAATTAGGTTTTACAAAGAATCTCGTCTTTCCAGAACCTGACCCACCAATTACAAGTACATTTTTATTTCTTGCATACTTAGGAATCTTTGGTCTACTATTCATGGTAATTCTTTCTGTTTCAGTTAGTAGAAGATTATTTCCAAAATCATCATCCATATATGGAGAAATATCCTTGGCATTACCCCATCTTGCAGAGCCATATTCAGTACCCTGCCTAAATTTCTTTGCATTTTTACCCTTGCTATATAAAATAAGTTTCACTATTCCAGCTAGGACAAGACCTACAAGCAAGTCCCTCGGATAAAAACTTGGAATATAGGTCATAGTTTCTATTTCCATGACCGCCTGGAATATACGGTCTATTAAGTCACCTCCTATATATGAATTTATATGGTGAGAGAGAATATCTCCTAAATAGAAAAATGCAAGATAGGGCATGTTCTTTTTAATAAATTCCTTCCCATCTTGCACATCAAATAAATCCTTTATGTCCTTTTTAATTTTTTCTACTATGCTCACAACCTCACCTCCTTAAGCCAGAGATTTCTTATCTTTCCTCACCTTTTTCTTTTATTTGACTATCTTTTTTTATAGTGTTATTATTAATAACTTTTTCTTTATATTCACTAAGAAGTGCAATAGTTGATTTCTTCTTTTTATTCAACTGCTTGTCTGAAAATCTTATAGGCTTTCCTTCAAGAATAAATTCAGATATATTAAGGAAATTCAAATCTTCATCATGGGGAATAATTTTAAAGACAGCATGGATAAAATGGCTTTCTCCCCCCAGCTTATAGGTCTGTCCATATACAGAAAGATTAAGAAATCCCTCATCATCTATAAGAAAATCTACTCCATTTTTAAAATCAGCAAGCTCTGCCAGCTCATATATATCCCATAGATTTATATTAATAACTTGCAAATCTTTATTTCTATGGCCTATATCCTGGTACTTATGAAGGACTACACAATCATAGTTATCTAGCTTTCTTAATTCCCCTAGAATCTTATTTATTTCTTCATTATGTTTAACTAAATCTCTTTCATCACAATTTATACAACTTTTCTTATTAAGCATTATCATCCAAGACCACCTCCTTCTAGATTTCTCCCATCTCTTTAAATAAGGAGAAAAGATATGCTCTTCCCTCAGGTCTAACTACTGTATAGACTCCGGGTTGTCCATTATATTTATTGATATAATCTTTTAATTTAAAGTAATCAGCTGCAGTTGAGTAATATCTTAGTTTCCCTTTTTGATTTCTATAAAGATAACCCCTATCAATGAGTATATTTATAAATCTATTTTGAGAAACTCCTAATTCTTTTGCAGTATCCCTAAGGCATATACAGTCACCTAAATCCATAAACTTATCAAAGAATTCTCCCTTGGGAATAAGACCTTCTAATTCTTCTGTCCTAGCTTCTATTTGTCTTAAGGCTACAAGATAGCCCCTTGCTAAAAGTTCTTGATCATTCATTTCCTCCTGTCCTGAAAAATATCCACCATGCTTTCTAATTGAAGGTAGAACTTCACTTGTTACCCAGTTTTTAAATCTTATGGCACTTTCAAGTTTACTTCCAAAAATCAGTGCATACATTCCAGACTCATTTATTACTATCAAATTCCTTCCTTGACCTGATACGGTAAAACACCGTTTCAGCTTATCTTCCTCATATACATGACTTGCAATCGCATCACTTGGTCTTTTGTATCCTAGAGCCTGGGCTATATCCATTCCTACAAACCATGGTTCATTATCTATAAGCATTGTCCTAACCTGTCCAAATTCAAAACTTTCA
The DNA here is from genome assembly GCF_900155565.1 of Anaerosalibacter sp. Marseille-P3206. Classification (NCBI taxonomy): domain Bacteria; kingdom Bacillati; phylum Bacillota; class Tissierellia; order Tissierellales; family Sporanaerobacteraceae; genus Anaerosalibacter; species Anaerosalibacter sp. Marseille-P3206. The sequence continues at coordinate 2,055,001 of NZ_FUHM01000002.1, read as the reverse complement.
AATGTTTTTATTTTATTCATCTCTTTCACCTATCTTTCACCTAGAAGTAACTCTCTAGTTTTATTTAATTTTAATTTTCCTATTTCTCTTCTTATGTCCTCTCCTGCAATTTTTACTGGAATACACATCTCCCTAATTCTTGAATATATCCTTTCTTTATCAATATCATTACTTCCACTCATGATTACACCTAAGGGAATATTTGTTGAAATAATAGTGGGTTTCTTTGCTTCATATCTGGTATTGATAATCTGATAGACCATTTCATTTATATATTCTGTATTTCTTTCAATTCCAAAATCATCAAGAATGAGAAGTGGTACACTGCATAAGAGCCTGTAATATTCATTTTTATCTATATCAAAGCCACGCTTTTCAATATCATTTATTATCTGAGGGATATTTCTCATCTTCACCCTTATCTGGTATTCTTCAATAATTTTATTAGCAATACAAGCTGCTAAATATGTCTTTCCTGTTCCAACATTCCCATGAAATATAAGTCCATTATTATTTTTCGCAAGTTCTTTAAAGTTCTTAACAAAATTCTTTGCTATAATAACTTCCTGTCTTTCAGGCTCTATAATCTTTTCAAAACTATAGCTTATTAGATTTCTGCTAGTAGCAAAACATTCTTCTTTAAGCCTTCTGATGTGGTTTGCTATTTCTTCTTCCTTTCTCTTAGCCTCTGTTTCCCTATCACATCTACAATTTCGACTAAATATTATTTTTTTACTACCAAGACAAGCAAGGGGTTCTGAATCTATTTGTTCACCACATTGTCTACAATAAACATGGCCATCTCTTTCATGAGCCCTATTTGCATTAAAAGAAAATCCTACTCCATCAATTTCAATTATTTTTATTTTATCTTCCATTTTATCTACCTCTCTAATCATTTAAGTTCCATTCACTTTCATAGTCCGAGGGATCTCCCGTATAAGATTCCTCCCTCCTAAGCTTTCCTTCGCTCTTATCTTTTAAATACCAGGTCATAATTGTTGAAGCATGGTCTTTATAGGTTTTTCCTGTACTTTGCATATAGGCTGATAATCTTTCAATATAATCATTAAGATTAGGGATTTTATCTTCTAGTTTCATTTCTTCTTCATTAGAAATAATTACATTTAAGAAGGTTCCTTTTTTATCCTTCTCACTAAAATCAATATAACTATTATCAATCTTATTATTCTCTATATAGTTAGGTTGTCTTTTTGATAAGTCTAGACTTTCCTTTTTTGCCACTCTTGAATTATCAAAATCACCATTCTTGACTTGTCCTTTTGACAAGTCTTGATTTTCCCTTTTGATTGATCTAAGCTCTTCATTTCTAAAAATACTCATAAAATCTTTGACATAAATTTTAGTAGGATTACCCTGGCCTGCCCTCTTTTTTGTAATAAGACCAATCTTCTCAAGATCTTTAATAAGTTTTACTGCCTTTTTAATACCACAAGCAAGTTGTGCGGCTGTTTCCTCAACAGTAAAGTAGATATAAACCCTTCCATTTTCATCTACCCAGTTATTCTTATAAGATAAGGTACTCCTTGACAGATACATGGAATAAAGCACCTTAGCATCTATTGATAGGCTTTTAAACGTTTCATCTTCAATAAGAACTATAGGTAAGCGGATAAACCTAAAGCTTTCAGCGTCTCTCCCATAGAAATAATCAAAATCCATTCACTTCACCTCATCTCAATAAAAAAAGACATCTAAAATTTCTCTTAAATGCCTCTCTCCTTATCTTTCTTGTTGCTGGTGTTTTTCTTTCACCTTGTCTTTAACTACTGTATTTTTCACTTTCACCTTAAACTTATTTAAAATATCCCTTGTTGAATTTCTCTTATTTTCTTTCTTTTCATATCTTTCTATAGCTTTTTTAAAGGCTAGATCCATAGCCTTAGTATCTTTTGCCTGGAAGAATACAGAGTATAGTCCTGCCTCCTTATTCTTCATTACAGAAAACCTTACTCCATATCGGTTAAGTTGTTTTTTAAGTTCCTTGACTTCACCTTTTTGTAGTTCAATATTTTCAAGCTGACCTTTTTTAACCATATCCTTAAGTCTCCTTGAATTAGTCTTCCTTTTCTCACTAAGATAGTCAGCAAGTGGTTGGCTTTTTTCAGCTGCATCTTCCATAATCTTTTTAATTGCCTTAAAGATTGCTTTTGCTGAATACTCTGCAACCTTAATCTCAATATTTATAGCCTTATTATTGACTTCGTCATTTACCATGCAGGTAACCTCCTTTCTAGGGAAATAAAAAAAACGGCCCAGACTTTTATATCTGAACCACTAAGATTTATTAAAAGATTTCATGTATTGTTATAATATTAATTATTAACTAGCTCCTCTTTAAATATTTTTGTTAAATGATTTAATGAGTAGTTTACACGATTTGGTTTAAGCCAATCATCTAAAAACATAATAAGCTCTTCCTAAGATCTTAAAGCATCCTCTGCTATAGCATATATATAAAACCTTATTTAGTATCCATAGTTATATACTACCACCATTTCTTGTTTTACGTATTGATGTTTATCCCATGGTTCATTTTTTTGTACATATGGTGAAAACCTTTATAGATATAGGTTTTATCCATATTTAACTGATAATTGCACTTAAGCTCCTTTCAAATTTCACTTTGTTTCTGAAATAAATATCTCAGTCCTTCTTTGCTACTATCATTATCATTATTTCTAATATCATTAGTTATAGACTCACCATTATATATATCATAACCATAAGGCTCAGTAATAAAAATACCTTTCCCATTTGAGTAGGAAAGCAATTCTGACTGATAGGACTTCGATGTATCAACAGGTATCTTTCCACTTAAAGTTGTCTCCTCTCCCTTGGCTATTATATCTTCAATAGAAGCCCTCATCTTTCTAAGATCACTCATAACCCTTCCGCAGAAATCATTTGGAACTTGAACTGTATATTTTAAATAAGGTTCTAATATTTCAGTTCCTGCTTTTCGAAGAGCTTCCCAAAATACATATGGTGTTAAATTCCTAAAGTCAGAGGGGGTACTTACTGGGCTATAGTATAATCCGTAGTCAAAAGTTACCTTTAAGTCTGTAACTTCCCATCCATAAAGCCCTTCTTTACAAGCCTTCTCTACAGCATCTTTTACTGCATTTTGAAATGAATTATTTAAATATCCATAGGACACCTCTGTCTTATATAATAATCCTGACCCTATTGGTAGTGGTTCTATTGACAGTCCAATAGATGCCCAATAAGGATTTGGTGGAACCTCTATATGGATTACTGCTTTAGAGTTTCTCTTAGGTCGTTCTTTATATATTGTTTTCAATTCACCAAATTTAGCATCTATTTTGTATCTGTTTTTAAGTAGTGATTCTATTATTTCCATTTGAATATTTCCAAATAGTTTCAATATGATTTCTCCAGTATCTCCGTTAATTTCACAATCTAGAAATGGATCTTCTTCAGTTAATTCAAATAACGCTCCTATCAGTTTACTTCTTTTACTTAAATCATAAGGTTTAATTGATGCCCTCAATGCTGGTTGGGCTATCTTTATATCTAGAACCCTATCATATTTCTCACCAATAAAATCACCTATTTTAAGAGAATTAGCATTAGAAATAATAGCAATATCCCCGCTATTAACCTGATCTACCTTTACAATTTCTCCATTCATAATTGATTCCAGACTTTTTATTTTAAAGGTTTCCTCTGTGTCATTTATGGGAACTTCTTGACGTGTCTTTATATTCCCACTGAATACTCTTAAGAAAGTAATCTTACGCGATTCTTCATCCCTATCTATCTTATAAACATACGCAGATAGGTTATCTGTAATATTATCATTATTTACAGGAAGATAGTTTGTAATAGCAAATAGCAACTCATCAATCCCAATATCTTTTAAAGCAGAACCATGCAAAACAGGATAAAGATTGCAACTATTTACCTCATCCAGAAATACATTATCATACTCTTTTTCTGTAATGACATCGCCATTTATATATTTTTCTGCTAGATAATCATTTATATCCAGTAACTTCTCTATTATTTGACTTTGAATTACTTTATCATCCCTTACATTTGTCAATTCAAAATCACCTTTATCTTTTATTTTAACTGATTGCATTATTGCAAGATTAGGAGTTAATTTCCTCTTTATCTGAGTATATATTTCATCTAAACATACTCCCTTTCTGTCTATTTTATTCACAAATATGAGTGTTGGAATATTTAATTTCGCCAAAGTATTAAAAATTATTTTGGTTTGAACTTGAATTCCTTCTTTCGCCGAAATTACTAAAACAGCTCCATCTAACACTCTCAGGGTTCGTTCGACTTCAGCTATAAAATCCATATGTCCGGGGGTATCTATGATATTAACCTTTGTATCATTGTAATTAAATGAAACTGTAGATGCTCGTATAGTTATCCCCCTATCTCTTTCCAGTTCCATTGAATCTGTTATTGTTGTACCATTATCGACCCTTCCTATTTTATTAATTGCACCACTTTTATACAATAAACCTTCTGTAACAGTTGTTTTTCCTGCATCAACATGTGCTAAGATTCCTATATTAATAATTTTCATTTTATACCTCCATAATTATATAAAAATCCCCTGTGATAAAATACTCTCTTCACAGGGGAACTTATTTTTTATATAACTGCTTAAAGTAAATATAACATACATAATTAGATACAACACCATGGTTTTATATCTATAACCTAATTAATGCTATATAATACATAAAAATATAAATTTATTATTATGAGAATATTTCTAAATAAAAGTACAATTAATAAGCCATACAAATATTATTTTGCACGGAAAATGTACTTGTTCTATTTTATTAATAGTTATTTAAAAATACTATGCCTCATATGATAAAACTCCTTTAATTAATACTACATATTATAATATTTGTTTTTATTATATTTGTCAAGGAAGATTTGATCCCTTAACGCATTTAACTTGTCATATTACTAATAACTCGTAGAGATTTTTATAGGAATTCATCTTTACATGATATATTCAAATCTTAATTTTCCAGATTAGATGATGTTGACCCTCTGCCCAATAATTCTCTAGGAAATATTCAGGTTCACCAAACCTTTTTCTCCATATTTTCTGTGCATTGGAATATCCACTATCCATACAAAACTCTTTGATTCCTTTACATTGTAATTCTTGAATCATAGCATTCAATAGTAAATTACCTATACCCTGTCCTTGGTAATCTGGTCTTACAAAAACTGTACCTATTTCATAAAGGTTCTTATATTTTCCATGTGTACAACTATTAATTAGGTCACTGGCAGGTCCATATTCTATTGTACCTACTATACAGCCCTCATATTCTGCTATTAGGAAACATCTAAGTTCTCCATTGCTCTTTAGATCATTTTCTAAATATTGCTTCTTAGATTCAATTTCTTCCTCTAAATCTTCTACCATTTCTTCGATACCTTCCTTGATAAAGGTATCGACCACTACAATTTTAAAAAATTTAACTAATCGGTCTTTGTCATCTTCAGTTGGTCTTCTAATCCTAATGTGCATCAATTAAATCTCGCCCCTTTAATCACTCTATACTTAGTCTCTTAATAGCCTGCTCTACATCAGATGTGAAAAAAATATTTTTTCCTTTATTACATTCATAAATAAAATCTTTCAAACTCTTACTTGTATATATAGAGAAATCTCCCACGATCATGACAAATCTTGTTTCAACCATGGTGCATACTCTGTTTTCTCATATCCATAAGACCTCCCTAGATAAGAACAACGGCCTTCCTCACAAGTAACCGTCACATTTACTGTATAAGGTTCGGGTAGTATTGGACTTTGTTTTGTTATGTAAACTCATCCACTTTATTTCACCCTGATGTGGCTTCTGTTCGCCAGTTCGGGATTTTGCCTCTAGTTTCCTTCAGATTCCATGTCGCTGTGGATAAATTTACTTTTAGCTAAAGGTTCCTACCAAATAGCTTTTACCATCAAGTTGTTGCCCATGTTGGGCACACAAATAAAAAGGAGTAGCAAATGCTATCCCTTTTTTCAACAATCGCGCCCTTTTGTTAAATTAAATTATTATTGAACAATTAACATAAACTGGTAGAATCTTACGTATGTATTCAAGTTGCTAAGTCACGACCACCTTTGTAGGGAAAAGAGAATAACGGCAGTGAGAGATCCACCCAGAATTGCTGCTCCATGTATATCATGAAACACCAACAGAGTTATCACACCAATGAAACCACCTATACTAGATAGGGTGCCTAATAATTTTTCTGGATTTTTCCTTTTCATGATAATTCCTGTAAGAACCCCAACCATAATGAAGAGTCCTATTGATACATAGATTCTTCCACTTGCAAAACTGACAAGACCAACAACAATATAAAGACTTAACAAGAGAGAAAGTGGATTTGCTACCTTTTTCCTACTTATCAATGTAATAATATATAATCCACCTAATAGGCCACAAAGACCTACTGATGCTCCAGCGCCATATGGTTCCCATGCATAGCCTGCAATCTCGCCAATCAAACCTCCCGCTAAATAAAGAAAAAGAAAATCAATTTTTCCATATAATCGTTCAACTTCAATCCCGATTACTATAATACACACTATATTGAAAATGTACTGTCCCCAACCATCGGAATGGACAAGTAAGGGTGTTATAATCCTCCACCACTCTCCAGATGCCAATCTTTCGGGGTCACGACGAAGTATGTTCAATACTTCAGGTTGAAAAAATTGAAAAATTGTTACAATGGAGGTAATTAAAACAATGACCATTGTCAAGGACAAGAAAAACTTGTTGTTTTTTATTGTTTTACCGTACATATATCTTCACTCCATTAAATTACCCTAATTCCCGTATTAATCGCTTGAATGTGTAGTATGCTGGTTTCGGTGAGTAATCATCTCGCATAACCCCAAATTGATGGAATAGATCATCTATGGAACTATTAGCATCCCGGAGTCCGAAAAGTTCGAAATGTGAAATGTTAAGTTCACTTCGTAAACTGTAGACTGTACGTATCACTGTTTCGAGTACCTTTGATTGATGTTCATAAGACCTATCTAAATCAGAAATAGACTTTTTCCCAGTAGACCACCCGTTTTCAGTAATTCGTATAGGAACTGAATTTGGTATACCAGCCTTAACGAGATCCACTTCCCTTAAACTACGAAGTGTATGTTCCACGACAGAAGGCACTTCCTGTAAAGCGAGAGTTTGCTCACCAAACACGTCTACATAAAAATTATGTCCAATAAAATCAACATATTTAACAAATTTATCATTTCCTTCTTTAGTGAGATTCTCCCAAAAGTATGGAACTGATGCATCACCGCTTGGTACCGAACCAAATCCAATATTAATTGGGAGTTTAAGCTTTTGGGCTTGCTTTTTCGCTACAACCACTCCTTCTACCAATGCTTGAATAATATGCGGATTCGACCCCTCCATAAACGGTAAATTAGGTTCGTTGGTAATTTGAAGGGAGCCCAAATGTGAGCCAAAATCGTTTATTACTTTTTTAATAAAATTAAGCCAATGATCAAGTTCTATATCCGACCCTTGTTTCTTTGTCCAATCACCTAATACTATACACAAGTCTCCCAATAAACTATCATCGCGAAAAAATGCTATATTGGATAACATTTCAGATTCCCATTCTTTCGTATAAACAATGTACATTCTCGGAATTACCCTTTTTGCATCCCCTTGTAAATCCTTTAAAGCTAGTTGAATCTTATCAAAATCATCAATAGGTCCTTTAGCCAACCCAGAAGGTGTACCTACCGCACCTAATGGGTAAACTCCAAACGTTAAACTAGTTGGATTCATATACTCTACACTTCCTTTCAGATAATCAATTTCGATTACTTTAAATTCACCCAAGACAACAAATTATAATACCACAATCCACTCCGTTTGATGTGCAGCTCTAATTCCACAACTGCGCCTGATTGCTTAGTTATTATTCTTTATTTGATTGTCTGTATATAACCATTACCACATATAAAAAATTGAGGATGAATACTTTATATCTACGACATCAAAAGAATTACCATTTAAAAGATTATTTACTTTTCTGTCTAAGCCTGCCTCAGTCATCGCAGTAAAGGTTTTTACATTCATTTATCATTCTCCTAAAATTAATAATTTATTAAGTAATCTGTCCCATTTGTTGAACTAGTCTTTTATAAAATGGCTTTTACATTCCCAATTCCACATCTTTCATCATTCAATTCTGTAGCAATTTGATTAATCGCTATCAGGTCAAATGATTACGCATTGTAATAAATTCCCACATCTATATCAGAATCTTCTGTATGGGTGCCTCTTGCACATGAACCCCTAATATAATACCTCTCACGCAAGGCCAAGAAGATAATTTCTCTGTTACCATTTGAATAGCATTGTCTACCATACTAATACACCCCTTTAATATCAAAAGCTATAGTCCCTTTTATTGGTCCACTTACAATTTATCAGTACTAAAAATAAAATAATTATCGTTCCAGCATACCCTTTCATTAACACTTCCAGTGCCTCCAGGCTAGGTATATCAAGAAAATTACTTGGTTCATCCATTAATAATATATTATAACTACCCATAAGCTTTTTGGCCAGCATTAATTTAATAATTTCGCCCCCACTTAAACAGATGGTTTTTTGTTAATATCCCCATCTTTAATTCCCATGGAAGTGAGTAATGAGCGGTTTTTGGAAATATTGTAATCACAATCCTCCTGTATAAATTCCATAACCTTTCGATTATGGTTATATTTATACCCATTTTAGGAAAATTAGCCTACTTCTGCCTTAGGGGATATTGATATACCATCTTCATGGTTTAATATCATTTCGATTAGAGTTGTTTTCCAGTACCATTTTCTCCAGTTAGTGCCACATTTGCCCCGATAGGAATTTGGAAGGAGGCTTTTTTAAATAGCACATTATCCCCAAAGTTCCTATTCCCTTCTTCTCCAATAATAGGGTAGGGATTATGAAGTTCAAATGCCTTGCTCTGTTTAAAACGAATAGCGCTGACGTTTTCTAGAGCTTTTATTTCCCCCAAACCTTCAATTCTCTGCTCAATGGACTTAGCAGCATTATGCAATGTTTCTTGCTTGTTTCCTATAGTTTTCTGATGGAATATTTATTTTACTGGCTTCTACCATTCCCTTCCCTAAAAGGATGTGCAACATTCATTTCTACATATTTTTCAATAATACTATCAAAATCGGACCCTGGCATCTTTTCAATAACTTCCAGGTTAGATTCTAAAAATCCAACAGGAGCAAAACGAAAATTACCTTTTGATAAATTAACTGTCCTTATTTTTCTTGCACAATCAAATACATCTTGAAATATATAATGATGAATTTGTTGCACTCCCTTAAATGTTCCTACTTCAAAGGTATCTATTATCCCGTCATCAAAAAGTTCATAAGCTCTTTTTTGTTAATTCTGTATTTTCCCACATAAATCATACCTCCTTTTCATATAACATATCTCTTGTTCCATATTCCCCCTGTTATTCTATAAACTCTTTTGGGATTATGCCTTCTGAAAATCTTACTCTTTTATGTAAGAAGTTATCAGCTTTTAACTATTAAAATTATCACTAAACCCAAAAGATTTGTTGCACATTTTTCTATATCCACGACGCAGTTTATAAACTACACGCTTCTTTAATTATAATATATTTTCATCTTTTAGTTCTTTTATTGCCTTTTTCACGGCTGTTTTTATTACAAAATATAGGATTATTGCTGGTATTCCTAGGTATAAAGGTAATGAAATAAAAAGTGAAGGTAAAACATTAATCATATGAGTTCACTCCTTTAATTTCAATTAAGTTCGCTTAATACTACATATACGTAATTATTATTATTATTTTAAATGTAATTATACTAACTAATTGTCAACTATTAAAGAACTAATATTCTTGCCCCCTCTCATACATTGCTTACAGCAATCAACTTTAATTACTCTAAGCAATACACAAAATATATTTATTTAAAGTTCCTGAAACCCTTGGTTTCATAACATTAACTGCACCCATCACTATTATGACACGTTCCCCTGCTGGCATTACTAGAAGTCCACTCTGCAGAGATCCAGGCTTTTGTACGTCAGCATAACTGTTTAAACCATCTACTGCTTCCTGCTGATATGATATTCTGAGGGTTCTTGAGCTTCACATTGACTGTATAACATCAAATTTCATTGGAATTACCTCCTTATCACTCTATTAATAAACCACTTTATATAATATTCTATATTAATCTCCAAAATCCTTCTATATGGCAAGAGGTAGTTAATTATTTTGCAGTTTTCAAAAGGTGCTCAATATTAAGGAAGTGTAGAACTTGGTACTATTTCAAACAAATCATAATAACATAATCTAAGTCATTAATATTATTTTAAATTCATCTAGAGGATCATTCTTTAGTGGATCTCTCATATTTATCAAGAAATGTATCAATAACCTTCCACTCTTAACTTATTATAAAGTTCCAACGTTTTGTCAGGAAAATCAATAATCTAGTAGCTTCTATCCTCTTTAAAAGAAATTTTCACTTTGATTTTAAAATAGAATTATTCCACCCCTAAAGCTTTAAAAACTGCTTTCACTAAAAATAAAGTTACTAAAATATATAGCAAAGATAGTAGATGATGTTCATAATCACTAACAAAGGCAAATTTACCTACCCCATTTATATTTTTTATATAGCTTGATGTTAAATATCTTATATTTACTGTTTCATTCTTATAATCACCATCATCCATAACTTTTGAACTAGCAATATCTAGGCCATCATGGCCTAACTTCATACCATCTTCCAACTCACCTTTGATTTCCTATATGAGCCTCTCTTCTATAGGACTGTGAGAAAAAATTCTGATATCAAAAGAAAAGCTTCCTTCTTTAGGAAAGACTATATCCAAATCTCTATTATATAATCCTCTCTCCATATTTATACCACCTTTTTACACCCTTAAATAAAAATACTTATCACCTTAAAGTAGGACTGTAGACTAGGCTCTAGAAACTTCACAAAATTAAATCTTTATATTTATGTGAGAAATGATATAATATAAATAACTCTTTAGAAACAATATTAGGTTATTTTGTATCCTACTATATTGAGATTAACTTCTATATGGTTTCTTTTAGTTAATTTTTTGAAAGAAGGTGGTTATATTTGAGTGTATTAACAAGTAAATTTAAGGAGGTATTATCCTCCGTTCTACCTATTACCATAATTGTTATTATTCTTCATTTTACTCTGGTACCTATAGAGATATCAATGCTAATGAGGTTTATCTTGGGCTCTCTCTTTGTAGTAACTGGATTGGGCATCTTCCTCTTTGGTGCTGAATTGGGAATAAGTCCTATTGGTAACCTAATGGGAGGAACAATAGCCAAGACAAATAAGACTCATTACGTTATTATATTAGGTTTTATATTAGGTTTTTTAATCAATGTGGCTGAGCCTGATATACAAATACTAGCTGACCAGGTTAGTAAGGCCAGTGGGGGTGCTATTCCAGCTTCCTTAACCTTAATAGTGGTATCTGTAGGTGTTGGAACAATGGTTGCTCTAGGCCTACTTAGAATTCTTTTTGGTAAACCCTTAAATCGGTTCTTCACAGTTGTATATGCCTTTATACTTGTATTGGGAGTCTGGGTCAGTGAAGAATTTTTAGCTATATCTGTAGATGCCTCAGGTGCTACTACTGGAGCAATGACTACCCCTTTTATTCTAGCCCTAGGTCTAGGAGTATCCCAACTAAAGGGTGGTAAGACTTCCGAAGAGGATAGTTTCGGTATGGTAGGTCTTGCATCTTCAGGTCCTATTTTTGCTATTATGCTTATGAGCATCATATCTGGTATTAAAAATATACATGGAGAAGCAGAGGCCTTTATTTCTCACTCTAGTGTATTTGCTCCATATATAAAGGAATTGCCTATACTCATGAGAGAGTCTGTAATCACCTTATTTCCTCTTCTTATATTGTTTCTTATATTTAATCAATATAAATTCAAGCTAAAAAAGGAAAATAGAAATAGAATATTAAAGGGTCTTCTCTATACCTATATTGGTCTAACCTTATTTTTAACTGGTGTAAATGCTGGCTTCATGGAGGTAGGCAGGGTTATGGGTGAAGGTATTGCTAGCTTAAATTCTTCCTGGGCCTTACCAGTAATTGGTTTTATCCTTGGTACTGTAGTGGTCTTAGCAGAACCAGCAGTCTATGTCTTAACTGAGCAGGTTGAGGAAGTAACTGCAGGCCATATTAGAAGAAAAGTTATCTTAGTTGCTCTTTCTCTGGGTATAGCCTTTGCAGTATCTATGTCAATGCTAAGGATTATGATTCCAAGTTTAAAACTTTGGCACTTTCTACTACCTGGTTTTGCTCTGGGAGTCTTCCTAAGTTATATAGTCCCATCAATATTTGTGGGTATTGCCTTTGATTCTGGTGGAGTGGCCTCAGGTCCAATGACTGCAACCTTTATACTGGCATTTGCCCAAGGTGCAGCTAGTGCAGTTCCTACTGCAAATGTTCTTGTAGATGGATTTGGAGTTATAGCTATGGTTGCTATGACCCCTATAGTGGCTATTCAGCTACTAGGCTTGATATTTAAAATTAAGGCTAATAAGGGGGATGAAATTTAAATGGATATATTAGAAAAACACCATTCCTTATTTTCTGTAATTGTAGACTTTGGAAAGGCAGGAAAGATCCTCAAAGAGGCTAAAAAACTAGGGGCTACAGGTGGTACAATCTTTCTGGGTAGAGGAACTGTACACAACCATTTCTTGGATATTCTAGGTCTAAGCGAAGTCCGAAAAGAAGTATTATTGATAATTATTGAAGAAGAAAGGGAAGCAGCACTTTTCCATGGATTAAATCAAAAGTTTCATTTTGAAAAGCCACATCATGGAATAGTGTTTTCCATGGATTTAAAAAGTTGCTTTGGTATAAGAGACTCAAAATGCAAGCTAAATGTAGATAATAAAGGAGTGAGAGATATGGGGTATGATGCAATATTTACAATAGTTGATAAGGGTTTGGACCATGAAGTTATTGAGGCCGCCAAACTGGGTGGAGCCACAGGTGGTACCATAATTCGTGCTAGGGGATCTGGAACAAGAGATAATCCTATACTATTTAATATTGAAATAGACCCTGAAAAGGAAATTATTCTAATCCTTTCTCCTAATAAGAATACTGATAGTATTGTTAGGGCCATTGAAAAAGAATTAAATATTAACCAGCCTGGTAAAGGTATTATCTTTGTAATGGACGTGAAAAAGACCCTAGGGCTTTATCAAGGAAATTAGCCCATAGTCATATACACAATCCTTAAAACCTATAAAACAAAATCTCTTTTACTAGTTAGATTCAACTACTAGAAAAGAGATTTTATTCTTATTCCATAAGCTTCCTTTTAAGTTTTTCTATGGAAAATAAATAGGCGAAGATAGAAATAACAAATACCATAAGAATTATGGCTTCCCTATTGTTTTTATAGTATTTTCTATTGATTTCACTGCGATTACTCTAAAACTTAAAATATTATTTAAGATTGGCCAACTTATCAATATTATAAAGCTAAATATACTAGCAACACTTATCCTTTTATCTTGATTTTCTGCCTTGGAATATGTGTAGTAAAGATTTATACTTAAAATTAATAATATAAAATCTAGGGCCCTTATCATACAAAACATATTTATTGGTCTAGCATTAGTATCCATATGGCCCTTCATAATTTGACTCCATCCCTTACTGAGTAATAAGAAATGATAAAAGAAAATAAATAAGGGACTTAGGATCCAACAACTAGACATCATCAGTAAAACAAAATTAATGAGTCCTGGAAAAATATTAAATATAACTATTAAAAAAGTTCATGATCTACAAAGCATAAAATCATTTTTTATTAAATTCCACATATTATCAGATTACTAGATTATGAGAACTATTTAGTTGCACACTTATCTACATATACACAACTGATTACCATCTCAAATATAATTATACTAAATAATTATATTTTATTAAAGAACCAAAATCCTTACTTCTTATGCACTGCTTACAACAATTAGATCCTAATTACTCTAAGCAATGCATGAATTATATTTGGTTAAAGTTTCTGAAACCCTTGATTTTATAACATATATTGCACCCTGTCACTATTATGACACGTCCCCCTGTAGCAGCCACTACTAGATTTTTATAAGAATTATACTCTTCTCTTTCTAATCTTAGATCTTCTAATATTTCTTTTTGATGGGAATATGGTTTTAAATCAAAAAATACATAGGGATTATCATCTTTTTGTTTTATACTAAGCAAGGATTTTAATTCCTTTTTATTATTTTCATCTGTTGGCTGAAATGTTTGAAATTCATCATCATTCCAATATGTTTCGAATGTTTTTTTAAAACTATCTATTACATCTTTAGATGTATATTCAGATACTTTAAGATTCCATTCTAATCCATTAGACAATGCTGGATTAGATAAGTTTGAAGAACCTATATAAGCTGTACTGAATCCTGTATTTCTTTTAAAATAATATGCTTTAGCATGTAATCTGGTTCTTTTTGTATCATAAGAAATCTTGACTTGAGTATTAAGCAATTTGGAAAGATTTAATATAGCTTTATAATCTGAAGCTCCCATATATGAAGTTGTAATTACTCTTAATTTCTTTGTCTTTGTAAATTCCACTAAATCGTCATAAATAAGTCTCAAACCACTAAATTTAATAAAGGAAATTAAAAAATCAATTTCATCTGCTGTTCTAATTTCTCTACTTAACTCACTCTTCAAAGTTGGTCCTGAATTTCCTGTAAATAAAGTACTTGTCGAGATAGCTAGAAGCTCTTTGAATTTTTGATCCTCATAATCAAATCCCTCTATTCCTATAGTCTTATTAAGATCTTCTATGAATTCTACTCTTTCTGTATTACTACTCATACGTGAAAGAGTCTGTCTAATTATTTTTTGATATGTAATTGAAAGCACTCTAGATATTTCGCTATTATCTACATTTCTAATTTCTTTATACTTTGTATCTTTTAAATTTTTTCTGGAATGATTATCCAATATTTTTTCATACAGTCCATATTCCATTAAACTCTCCTCCCTATAAACAGAAATGACACAGGAGACCTTACCTTCTGTGTCATTATCTCAATTTTGTTACATTTTGAAATTATTTTAACAATAGAATCTAATTTCATTTGTTTTAAAATGCTCTTTCCATTCCTTACATATTAAAAAGTATTGTGCTGCTATTATTTCTAAAATATTATTTAATTCTTTTGTTGGTATCTTGCTTGAATTATTAGCTAAGATACAACCACCTGAAGCAGTTAACCAAATTTTAGTAGCATTTGGGCTAGGCTTTCCCTTGCTTACATGAACATGGATTGGTTCAAAGTTTTCATTAGACCAGAAGTAAACCAAATATCCTCCTATTCTAAAAAGACTAGGCAATTTGAATACCTCCTATTGAGGCATATTTATATAGAAGATGTGCATTATGTCTAAGCATTTCATTGAAGTTTTCAATTTCTTCATCAGTATAACCTTCTATTTTTATCCAAGTATAATTAGGCAAAATACACCTTGCTGTATCAAATCCATGTTCTGTTGGCCGCTCAAAGTGAACTTCTACTTTCTTTACATCATTTTCTTCAATTATATGAGAGTGAGTAATTTCAGTCTCATCTGCTAATGTAATATAAGGATACATCATATGAAATACCTCCCAACTTAAATTTTGTATTTTTATAAATATATAACTTTGCTTATATGTCATAGTTTACTAACACTACGAATTACCTATCTATATGTTGAGTTGCTTTTTAATTAAATTGTGTTATTTCTTTTTATTTTTTAATACAAACAAAGCTATTATTATAAAGATTATTGAAATTGCCCCTAATACAAGTTTATTATTAATAATATCAGATTGTGTTTTACTGTATTTTAATTTTAATGCATTCTCTTCCCCCACAATTTTAGAATCAATCGGCTCTATTTCCTCTTCTTCTACATCTTTAGAATCAATTGACTCTGTTTTTTCTTCAT
Organism: Anaerosalibacter sp. Marseille-P3206; assembly: GCF_900155565.1. NCBI lineage: Bacteria > Bacillati > Bacillota > Tissierellia > Tissierellales > Sporanaerobacteraceae > Anaerosalibacter > Anaerosalibacter sp. Marseille-P3206. Next base: position 2,038,859 of record NZ_FUHM01000002.1, on the reverse strand, counting down.
CTATTTTCTTTTGTGCCTCAAAGTATTTTCCCCCATTGATATATTCTTCATATCGAACTACCATATCATACTTTTCACTGACAAGATTTAAAGATTTGTAATCATCAGAAGAAGCTTTAAATACCCACCCATCATCTATTTTATTGTCATCTAATAAAACAGCAACAATATAATCTCCAATTTCAGGCTTTTTATCTGTTCCATAATAATTATCAAACATTTCTATTTGTACCTCTGATTCCATAATACTCCCCATCATAACAGTCGAAGGTATTATGGTAATTGTATCTTCAGTGATAGAAGTTATTTCTCCTATAAATAGTGCCTTTTGATGACCTAACATAATTCCTTCAGGTATATCTCCTGCAAAGGCATTTGTGCTTATAAATAATAACAATACACAAGTAAATATAGAAATTCTTTTTATCATTCTTGCACCTCCTATTTATCTTTTTTATATCATAAGATACTTAAAAGTTCGTCATATACTACTGATACGTCGTAACTGACAATGATTATAATATAAGTATACTATACATTTATAAATTCTTAAAGAATTAAAGCTTCGTTTCCCATGCACTGCTTACAACAATTAGATCCTAATTACTGTAAGCAATGCACAAAAATTTTTCTGTAAAAGTTCCTGAAACCCTTGACTTTAAAACATTTATTGCACCCATCACTATTATGACACGTTCCCCTGCTTTCATATCTATAGTAAAATCAAGTTTTTTATACTAAGAATTGCTCAAGTATATTTTATAATTGTATATTTCTAATATTTTCTAATATACCTTCTTTTTCCTAAAACAGCTTACTGCTAACTCCAGAGTCTATCTGGATAATTCTCTGCTGTGCAGCATAGTCTTCAACAATAAATGTTCCATCTTTATTAACTTATTTTTCAATTATACCATAAATAAATACTAGGCAATATTATTTAAAACAACAAATGTTAACTATCATTTTGACATTATTGTGCTATAATTATTTAATAACAATCAATTAGGATATTTGTTCAAATTTACTAAAATGAGGTGGTTTCTATGCCTGCATCCAAGGTGGGAAAGTTCTGGCGCTTCAAAACCGCTGATATAGAGCGGGAGGTTATAAAATGAACAGATTTAAAACTTTAAATGCCCGAAGGCTTTCTGTTGCCGGATTTTCATTTCTCTTTGCCTATATTCTGTCATTTCAGTTTGAAGGGCAGGTACTTTACAGCCTGCTGAATCTTCGTGGAACAGATGCCAACCCTTACATAATGACTGCAATTGTCGCGCATTTTATGGGGCTTTTTACTTGCGGCCTGTTTGTTAAATCACAGACGGTCGCAAAAAACATGATGCTCGGAGCTATGGGCTTATGCTTAGCTGCTACTATTCCCTTCTTTTTTCCTCCCTCCTCTCTATGGTTGGTGGGACTGATTGTCAGCGGATACTTTAGCGGCTGCGCGGTGGCAGCATGGGGATTTTTCCTTAGAGCCTATACTCCTAAGAACGAGTACATTAAATCCTGTGCTGACGTTCTGATTTATTCCAATTTGCTGATGATTGCAGTTAATGTGGTGGCCATGAACAGGTCAACCTTTATCGGGCTTGGCTTCTCTATGCTTTGCCTTGTGATTGGCATGGTCTTCATTTGGATGCTGCCGTTGGAGCAGGAGAATGAGCAGAACAAAGCATTTAAAAATAAGACCCATGGCGGCATTAAAACCCCGCTAATATTGCTGTGCCTTTTTGTCTTCATTATAACAATTAATTCAGGACTAATGTATGAGGTCATCAACCCCGCTTTTGAACACCTGACGAGGCTGGTGAGCTGGTATTGGGCCGTGCCTTATATTGTGGCACTTGCTATTATGCGCAACCTACCTATGAAAGCAAAGCGATCTAGAATTTTGTATATGGGAATGGCAATGATTATAGGAGCATTCATCAGCTTTATGCTGTTAGGGCGAAACACTTCCGACTATCTGATTGTGGATACGCTGATGCTCGGTGCTTGTGGTATTTTTGATCTGTTTTGGTGGAGCATCCTTGGAGAAATGCTGGATTATAGCGACAACCCAGCACAAACCTTTGGCATTGGGCTTTCCGCCAATGTATTTGGCGTGCTTTGCGGAGGCGTCTTGGGAATGACCCTAACATCCATTGGGCTTCCCAGTGCGGAGGTTGCGGTGATTGCCCTTACTGTGGTTTGCCTTACACTGGTTATGCTACCACCACTGAACCGCCAACTTGTTTTACTACTGAAAAACCATACCTATCTTACTGCCTATGACAATATGAATCAGTCACGGCAAAGGGACATTGTTTGTCAAATTAAAACTCTTGACCCACTGACTCCCCGGGAGCAGGAGGTATTACAGCTAATCCTTTCAGGCAAATCTAACCGAGAAATTGCTGGGGCTTTGTTTATCAGTGAGAGTACTGTAAAAACACATGTAAGGAACATTTTTTCAAAATATGATGTCGGTAGTCGGGCAGAACTCATCAGCACCCTGCTGAAGAATCAAAGGGTTGAATAATTCATAAAATCATATGAATACAGGGTTTAACCGTCCCCTCATACTAAAGTATGAGGGGCTTTTTTCTGCAAAATCATCCTTTCGAAGGATGATTTTAAAAGAATTTTTCCTTAAAATCTATATTAGAGGAGGGTTGGTGCAAATGAAATTAATCCGAAAACGACGGAATGGATATGCCTTATTATTGGCAGCAAGTATTTGTTTGACGGTTTGGTTGGGCAAGGCATTTATGTTAGAAGCGGTTTTCGCCTTTGGAGCCACCAGCCTTATCACTCTCCTGTTATTGGTGAGGCAGAACCGTCTACTCTATGCTGCAAGACTTATTTGCGATAATCCCATCCTTGCGGTGCCATCTGCTCTCATCTCCATGCCAGGCCGCCAAATGAAAAAAGACACTGAGGAAACTGTAGTATCTACTTTTGGTATTCTCATCGGCAGTAAAATTTACCGGTGGGGCCTCGACGGGGTGCATGGTGTGCGGCTGAGTGCAGTTCAAATTGATAAGGAGCGGATGTACCTAACCTTTGGCGACGCGTCCAAGACCATGCGGGTAGAGTTGCTGCACGGAATGCCAGGGAAGCAGGCTATACTGGATGTAGCACAAAAGCTACTTTGTGAAACCGGCGTAACAGCAAAAATTATAAATTAGAAATGAAAAGGAGGAATGCGAAATGAAAAAGACAGTATCTATTTTACTTGTGACAGTGCTGCTTTTAGGCAATCTTACCGGATGCGACGGTGGAAGAGGCAAAAACGACGGGGCAACACTTTCACCAGAGACCACCAGCGTCACCTTGTCAAACGGTGTCAGCATAGATCTAGGTGTCTATGTGCTGGACGGTGAAGAAGAACTTACCGTAACCAAGCAAGCTGTGGAAGAAAATAAAGATGAAGGGTATAAAATAGAAGCCTATGACTTTAAGCTGAGCGATATGACCGAGCTTTCGGACTTCATTACCCTTCGTATCCCTTACGATACCGCATACTGCGAGGATGGGCAGGATCCGGCAAAATGCGTGGGCGCAATGTACAAAAACGAAACCACTGGCAAATGGGAGGATGTGCTGTTCGAGGTGGATGCAACTGCGAATGAGCTTATCATCTACACCGACCATCTCTCCACCTTCGGCGTGTTCCATGTCAAAAATGAGGGTCAACGCAGTGCCAAAATCACCAACATTTATGCAGACATTTCCGGCATTGACCAGCAGGAAGCTACGGAAACACTACGAAAATACGTGGCAGGTGGCGGCGCAGACGGAGAAGAAGCGGCAGGACTCGCAGCGCGGCTTATCACCGGCCATAACGGATTTATGAGCGGCATGGCGGGAGCAACCGGTGATGTGGGCTTTGCCACCGACTTCACTGGTACGATTCTGAACATGGCATCCCTCGGCAGCCCGACCTTTGACACCTCCCTGGCTGATTCAGCCTACAAAAAGATGAATAAGCTGGGCAAAGTAGCAGCAGCGGTGAAGATCGGTGCGGTAATGCTGAATACGGAAAAAACAGACGCCGATACTCTTGGATTATATAAAGACACGGCGATGCTGGCACTCTCCTATGCAGAATCCGCAGTGTGGGGACTTGCCGCTAGCGGTCTATTCATTTTTGACTACACCATCAGCAATATGTTTGAACAAAGTATGGCTATGAAGATGGATAAGATAGACCAAGTCTATGTCTATTTCAACGACCAATTCTCCGGCACACTGGATGTAGGGAACGGCTGGAAGGCCCGCAGCCTGAAAGATTGGCGACAGGTGCTAATCGATATCGTCGAGGCCAACCCCAACGAAACCGATGCCAAGGCCGCCATTGAAAAGGAGATAGACCACTATGCCCGCTATTTCTGGACGCTGGGTGATATGGAAAAGGCCGTCGTCGTTACGGATATTAAGGATAAGAGCAACAAAGGCTCGGTTACCGTTCCCAACCCGACACAAGCGGAAATAGAAACCTTAGTGGGCGCTTACAAGGCGCAGCTTTATGAACGCCTCTACCCGGTAACGCAGTCCGTCAAGGTGTATATGCAGCGCAAGGCCGAGGCTGTGTATCTAGCTGCTCTGAACGAGGTCAAAGCCTTCTTTAACCAAACAATCACCTTCAACATTGTGGAAAATATTCCCGATGGCGAGAAGTCACAGTATGACGGCTACGCCCTGCGCTTCGCCCCGCTTTCCGAAAACGCGGTGAAGGAGAGTTGGAGTGGTACGATGAAGGGCATGGGAGGGGCTTCTACCAATTTTACTCTGCTGGGCTATGTGCAGGCAGGTTGTCCTAAGGAACTTCGACTGTTCAAACCCGGCGACGACCCCGAAAGTGATGAGCCAGAGCTGGCTGTGGGTTTTAAGCTCTCCACGCCGGTGACGGAGGTAAAGATTGGCGGCGCACCCACCTTTGATGAACTGGTGGGCAGCTATGAGGATGGAACTATGACCATCACCAGCGTGTTCATTTCCGACACGCTCCGGGCGGAGCTGGAGAAGCCCGCCTCATCGGAGGACAGTGGAAAAAGTAGTGGAGGCGACGGCTTTTTAGACTCAATCACTGACGAACTCAATGAGCAATATGCGGGCTGCGATATAGCAGACGTTTTGCTGGGGTTAGAGGAACAGATCGGCGTAGCCAAGGAATCTCCTTTTACCCTTAGTAAAACCGGAGAAAACGTCGGTATTTTGCCTTTGAACGGCAGCCCCGGTAATGTGACCTATGACCCGACTTCCGGTATACTTAAATTTAACATGAACGACGCTGAACTAAAATCCAGCATGAGCGGAGAACTGCGCGCCGGATACAATGGGGATAAGAGTGGCGTTGTCCTCTCCGGAGAGTTGAAGATGACCGCCCTATTCCCGGAGAGCGACTTCTACGTTATGCTTAAGCTGGACGGTTCAAAGTCTCTTAAACCATAATGTGCCCGCTGCTGGAAATAGGGGGCTGGCAGATACCAGCTTATAATTTCTGTGCCCTGCTGGCCGCTATAATTGGCTGCGCCTTGGCTCTGCCCGCTTTACGCCGTGCGGGGTTGGGGCGGGCGCAGGCCATAGCTTTGCTGCTGATCATGATCCCCGCCTTTCTCATCGGATCGCGGCTGTGGAATGTGGTGGTAAATCCGGGAAATTATTTGGGTGGGCTGAAATGGTACAGCCTGCGCTGGGCAGGACTGTCCTTCTACGGCGGCGCACTGGGCGCCGGAACGGCACTGATCATCGCGGCGTGGCAATGGGACCTATCCCCGTGGGCCGGTCTGGACGCCATGACAGTCCCCGGCGGTGTTGCTTTCTGTCTGGCCCGGTTGGGCTGCTTCCTGAACGGTTGCTGTGCAGGACGAGCTACTTCTGGTCCGCTGGGTGTGGTGTTCCCATCCAAGGCCGGCTATCAGCAGGTGCTGAGCGAATGGATGCCATTCCTCTCCGCATCCCGCGCCGTTCATCCCACCCAGCTCTATGAGCTGGCCGGGGCTGCCCTGGGCCTTCCACTGGTATTCTGGCTGGTCAAGCGTCTGCGCCTGCAGCAGGGGGCGAGCTTTCTTCTTTATACCGCGTGGTTTTCAGCCGTAAGACTGGCCGTGCTGCCCCTACGCGCCTTGACTTATCCCGATATTATCAAAACCGTCGTTTACCCACTGCTGTATGTCATTGTAATTCTGCTAGGCATAGCCATAGTGTTGCGACGAGCGAGGACGAAGAAACAACCATAACAAAGCTACTTCAGTAGGTAAATATAGCATAGGTACAATCAATCTGTAAGGAACAGTAATTTGAAAATAGCAAACAATAATCAGATCAAACAAACTGGAGGTATAACCATGAGAGGTAACATTCCATCTTTGGGCAGAGGCAATAAAATCTTGCCCGCAATACTTATCGTGGCAAATATATTCATGCTTATGATAGGCATCATCACTATACCACCCAATCTGCGGTCAGGAGCAACGACAAAGAATCCTCCTGTGACGAAGGCTGAGCAAACAGTACCCGCCACACCGCCTCAGGAGGAAGAATTTCCACCCGTCGCTACGGAAAGCGGCAGTGTTGGCAAACCGGAGGAAACAGATTCCAGCTTATCCATTGAGGAAAAAGACACCAATTTATCCATGGAAGAAACATACGCCAGCTTGTCCACAGAGAAACGCCCCGATTTAGCGGACTTTCACTGGTACACAGAAGAAGTGGCTTATGACGGTCTTCCATCGGATGCGAATATTATCGACAATATCGGATCGCTGACCGGGAGTTGGAAAGCACTGATTATTTATGACCCCAATAACGAATACGACGCAGGTGCTATGGAGTTTTTAAATGTCTCCCTTACAGGTACTGCGGAGAGTCTGAGCCTCACACTAGACTGGTATCAGATTTTTTGGGCAAACGAGGGAGAAAGCGTCGATGAAACGGATATGGAAGACAGCGTATTTTCCGGCAAATGGGAAAACGGTGGCCTGTGGGCATCAGGCGCGGGAACTATACACCTTACGCAGTTTTATGAGCAAAACGGAAAACAGTACGCCGTTGGCACAATGGATACGCCCGACGGAACACCAGCGAATATAGCGCTGGTGCGACCATAAGGAGGTGCGGATATGAAAAAATATTGTATGAATTGTGGTAAAGAGCTTCATACCGCTGCTCGCTTCTGTGCAAAATGCGGCGCGGCGGTCCTTGACCCGCCCCCGAATCCTGTTCCCGTAGCACAGACTAAAACCGAGGTGCAGCCTCAAAAATATACTCCGCCCCTTGCGACGCCAGAAGGAAAAAGCGCTGCAACACTGAAAAGAAACGGCGGACGCAATGCGCTGTGTATCGTACTGTCCGTCTTGCTCGTCCTACAGATCGTGGCGGTGGCGCTTTACGGCTGGCCGGGGTTTATGGTCGGTGGAGGGGTACAACGCCCTTCCCTACAAAAAAGCGACAGCTTTACCTTGCAGGAGGGACAGACCGCAGTTTCGACAGGCAGGGGCGTAACGGTAGATTTCGGCCCATATAACGCAATGGACGGAGAAAAGGTGTCCATCAAGGAGCTGTCCGCCGACAGCCATAGCATAGAGGGCGGCACACGGACGGCCTATGATATTACAGCCGGTGAACGCACCGAGTTTGACGGTCTTTTGACTATTACTCTGCCCTATGACGAAAGCAAAACCGATTCCGCCGATGAGGAAGGCTCTGTGCTTGCGGAGTATTACAACAGGGAAACCGGCCAATGGGAGCTTGCGGACTACACCGTCGACACCAACCACAACACCCTTACCATCACCACCGACCATCTTTCGGAATACTGCACTGTCACCCTACGGGACGCAGGCTCGCCCTATGCTCTGCTGTCTAAATTCAGCAGCAAGCGTCTGGACGATGAAACCGCCATAGCGATACTGCGAGAGTATGAACAGAGTGGACAGCCTGGAGACCTAGGCGACAGTTTGCTACGCACCTTTTACAAACAGTTTTTACCTCTGCAATACCAAGAAAATCTCGGTAACGTCGAAGCCGATCTTGTACATGAGCTTCTAGGCTGGCTGACCGATGTGAGCCAGCTGGCGGCAAAGGGCGTCGGCTATAAGCAGACGGCAAGCATACTGGAGAAAAGCAACTATATGCTCCTTGGAGTTTCTGCTTTATCCCTGGGGGACACCATGATAGACGCATATAAGGGCAAGGAATCCGCCGAAAGGGTGGCTGCTGAGGCATATAAGCTGTCCTTCAACGTGGGCCTGGCATTGCTGGATTATAAAAAAATCACCACCGGCATGGTACAGCTCTCCATGCTGGGGGTCATCGCCCTTGACTACTCTCTGAACAAGTTCATGGTCGCAGCCGACCAAACCTATAAGGACGCCCTGTTTAATGTGGTCATCGCTTACAACGAGGAGATACACCCGTGGACGGAGGCGCAATGGTACGCCCGTATTATGGGACTATACAAAAACCGTGGCGACGACCCAAAAAAGTTTAATGCCGCTTTACGCGGCATCATGGAAAACTACAGCTCCCGTTACTTCTTCGACAACCCGGAGGAGCAACTTGTAGCCACCAATGAGGCGGGCCTACACGCCTACACCACGGGCCTTCTTCCTGAAACAGAGGCCGCCAAAGAGTATTGCATCCAGCAGTATATGGCGCGTTTGGGAGAAAAACTTCAGCCTGTGCTTTCGGACGTTGCACAGAAGGTGCGCCATGATTCACTCAAGGCTTACAGACAAAACGCTACGGAGCTGCGTCAGGCGCTTAATGCACCATTGGAGTTTGAAATCATTGAGGAAATCCCCGATGGTGAAAAAAGTCAATACGCAGGCGCAACCGTGGTAATCTCACGACCGGGTGCACCTGTGGCCGGAGCTTGGACAGTGGACCTTGATAAGGACGGCCGAGCTTCACTTGACGCCACCATAGTGGGCTATATACAGGCAGGATTGCCTACCCAGCTTCGCCTATGGAACAAGGGCGACAACTACTTAAAGGATAAACCGGCGCTGACCCAGACATTCAATGTGACGGAAAAGGTCACGGTAATCCCTCTGGGCAAAGCAACGAAAAGATATTTGCTGTATCAGGATACATTTGAGTCTGGATCCTATTACGGTGGCAGAACTATAAGTGAGTTTTATGATGCCCACGGCTCAATGCGCCAGGGTCGCAGTCTGGAGGAATTCAAACGGGACCACGGGTATGTCATTGAGATTGAAGGAAAGGGCGCTGACGCTGTGCTGAAGGTGACCGGTGCACCAAAGGGGAAAGAGGAAACGCCGCTGTACGCCTTGGGTAAGGACGGCATCATCGGGACTTTGGATGCGTCCGGGAACATATTTACCGCCTCATACAGTAACGGGGAAACTATAACCATAGACTTTGACTCGGGAACGGCCTATCTCAACGGCCCTTATACCATGCGGAATTTTGACAGTCATATGACCCCTGAGAGCAGAGGTTTGGAAAAAGGTATGAGATACGGCGTAGAACCCTACAACTAGATAAGGAATATGGAGATGGCCTAAGAGCGTGATTAGGAACAACAATGAAAGGAGTGTCGAAATGGCAAAGAAGAAAAAAAATAATATCCCCCTGCCTATCCTCATTCTGATTTGCGCCGCGCTGGTGTTTGCCATGTACAGTAGCCTCAGTACGCTGGCACTGGCGATATGGGGCGACAGCGTTATGGGCACGGTGGACAGCTACGAATCTAGACTGGATGACACGAATGCGGAGCCAAATCGCTCACGAACCGTTTCCAAGGGATATTGGTTCATAGCAAATGGCAAGGAATACCGGGGTTATGTGATCTATAGCAGCGACGAGGCATGGCCGAGCTTAGATGAGGGCGAAACACGCTCCGAGCGCATACGATACCTTGACCTTTTCCCCTACGTCAACAAGCCCGCCATGCTGAGCGAATTTGATGAGATGGGTGAATTCGCGATTATTTATCATATCCTGGCCCCTATCGGTCATCTACTTTTGCTGCTACTTGTCATACGAACAGCCAGAGCTGGGAAAAAGAAAAAAAAAGAGGCGAGGAAACCAGATACGCCTCAAATAATCCAAATAAGGAGTGATATAAATATGTTTTGTCATAACTGCGGAAACAAGCTGCCAGAGGGCGCTGCTTTCTGTGGGGGCTGCGGTGCGAAAATCCAGGCCAGTGCCCCTAAGGTCTGCACTGCCTGTGGCATGGAACTGCCAGACGGTGTTGAATTTTGCATCGGCTGTGGTAAAGCTGTGAGCCGGACAGGGCCGGAAGCGGAGATACCGACCCAAGGGACACCTTCCCCAACCATACAGGGAGGCACGGGGCTGGTGGGTTTCTCCGACAGGTGTCATTCGCCGGAGATACTGGCCGCCGCGGAGAAAAACAAAAAATTCTCCATAGGCTGTATGTGGATATTGGTTTTCGTACCCCTCATGGGCTTTCCCGTCGCAGGTCTGCTGATGGACGACTTCCCCTTTGGAGAAGCTCTTGTTATCGGCGTTGGCATTGCTCTTATCATGCTGGTCGTTAATTTACTGGCGCTGCAAAGGACCAAGAAGCCTATGTGGGAAGGCGTGGTGGTCAATAAGTACAGCAAGGAGAAAAGTGAGCATAGGGGCGGCGAGGACGACAACTGGCGAACCTATACGGAATACACCACGGTCATAAACACCGACGCAGGCAAGAAAAAGACCATCGTGGAAAAGGACAGCGGACGGCATATGTACGATTATCTATCAGTTGGTGACAGGGTACGTTTTCATCCAAAGTTCGGTACGTATGAAAAATATGATAAGTCGAAAGACCGTATCATCTACTGCAACATATGCTCCATGATGAATCCCATACAGAATGATCGCTGCAAGCGGTGTAATAATCTGCTGTTCAAATAAAAAAGGAGGGAGATTTTTAATGAAAAAATTCAATACATTGCTAGAGGCGGTGGAATTCGCCGTAACACGCTGTAATAGCTGGAGTTTTGCCACTTCCAATGATAACTACGACGTAAAAGGCTTGCTGGTGCTTGCCGAGACAAGCGACAGTGAAAATCCTATGGACGAGGACAGCTTTTATGTGGTATCCCCCGCCGGAGCCATCGGTTTATGCGAGGATGGCGAGGATATATACTGGCTGTTTCTGACAGGCTCCAGTACAGATGAGGATTTACCCACCACACTTCAGACTGCTTCGCAAATTAAATTTTGCTCTAAATGTGGAAAGGAAATAATTCTAGGCGCTGGCTTTTGTGGAGCCTGCGGCGCAAAACTTAATTAGAAACATGGAAGAACCCTTATATACCAGAATAAGGAAATGAATAGATTCTTGTATATGGGTATGTCAACCTTTTTATGACATATTTTTACTCAATAATAAAATATTCTTCTCAAACCCTTGCTACTTGATATTTATGTTAGGTAAAAAACAAACCTAACATAAATATCAAGTGTTAATTTTCTTTCTTTAATTAAATAGAAATACTAACTTCTCTAATCATGCACTGCTCACAGTAATTAGATCCTAATTACTCTAAGCAATGCATGAATTATTTTTAATAAAAGTTTCTGAAACCCTTGATTTAAAAGCATTTATTGCACCCATCACTATTATGACACGTCCCCCCGTTTCCATTTCAATACTGAAATCTAAATCATCTAGTTTTTCAGATTGCTTAAGGCCATTTCTAAGCTGTATGTTTCGTACATTTTCTAATATATCTTCTTTTGATATAACTAATTTATTGCTAACTCCTTCGTCAAAAGCCTTAATCATCTGTTGCCCATAGTTCTCTACTGTGAAGACTCCATTTTCAATTGGTTGTCCTTCAAATATATCTACTATGGAATTTATAGCTTCTAACTGAAAATCTAGTTTGTGGTCAAATTGTATTCTCAACTAATTCACCTCCTATATACTAACTACTTCCTCTATTCCATTATCATTTAGACTTAATATAGCATTGAGTTTTATTTCATCATTTTTAAATCCTGTATCTTTAAATACTACCATTGGATTTGGCATTTTGTTTTCTTCATTTAATTTTAGTATTTCTTCTACTACATCTTTGTCTATATGATTGTCTAAACATATATAAAGGGCACCAAAACCTATATTATAAATAATCTTGCCATTTACTTCATGTTCTTCTATTGGAGCAGTTAAATCTATACCATATTTTAATATTATTTCATACAGTATATCTTCTTCACTTCTATTTGGCACAAGATTATTGATTAATTCCTCCATAGTAAAGTCTTTTTCCATATACTCTGAGTTCCATTCTTTTATATTTGAACTATCTAGTTTAAAAGATTTAAATCCTATGTCTAAATTCTCTATGTCTTCTTTGTCTTTATTGTCTTCTAATATTTTCTCCCCTGCTCGTCTTATTCTTTCTCGACCTATGTCTGCAATAGTTTTATATCCTGCTTTATATGCTTCAGATTTTTCATCTGTAGGCTCTGGAAGTTGTACCATTATAAATTTACGATTTCCACCATCTTCTGCGTTTAGGTCCATGACTGCGTGGGCGGTAGTGGAGGATCCTGAGAAGAAGTCTAGGATGATAAAATCATTATCATTTAATGAATTAATTATCCTTTTTATATATTCTTTTGGCTTTGGATAATCAAAAATGTTGTCTATCCCCAACTCTTGTAAATCTCTCTTGCTATTTTGATTCATATATTTATTATCAATAGCAAAAATAGATGATAATGGATCATGCATAGTACTTAAATTTTTCTTATATCTTTTAAATATAAAGCCACGTTCATTATCACCATGTTCTTTTTTAAATTTAATTCTTCCACTTTTTATATATTCATCCATAGTTTGTCTATTAAACGCCCAATATCTTCCTTTCGGTGGAAAATCTATTTTTCCTGTGTATGGATTCTTAATTTCAAAATATGTAGTAGCACCACCGCTTTTTGCACTTGGATCTGCACTACACCAATCACCATTGATATCATTATCTGGATTAGAATAGCCTTTAAAATCTTTCTCAGAACCAACAAACATAGTTTTCTCTTTATGCTTAGAATATAAAAGTAAATTTTCATGTTGGGTGTTTAAACCGTTACCATCGTCTCCAACCATACTCTTTGTTTTTCTAATAATCTCGCCCACAAAATTATCCTCCCCAAACACCTCATCACAAATCTTCCTCAAGTTATGAACCTCATTATCATCTATAGATATAAATATTACTCCATCATCTGTAAGCAGATTTCTTGCAAGCCTAAGTCTAGGGTACATCATGTTTAACCAGTCTGTGTGGTATCTTCCGTTTGTCTCTGTATTGGTAGAGAGTTTATGTCCTTCTTCATCTACTTGTTCTGTAAATTCTAGATAGTTTTTCATATTATCTCTATAGTTATCCTTATATACAAAGTCCTTTCCTGTATTATAAGGTGGGTCTATGTATATCATCTTTATTTTCCCATGATAGGATTTTTGAAGTAGTTTAAGTACTTCTAGATTATCTCCTTCTATATATAGGTTTTCTGTTTCATCCCAGTTCTTACTATTATCTTTATCAGGTCTTAATGTTCCTGTAGTTGGAGTTTGAGATAGTCTTATGGCATCTCTTTTACCATTCCAATTAAAACTATATCTTTCTTCACTTTCTTCTATATCTTCTCCAAGGATTAATTGTAGCTTTTCAAAGTCAATTTTATCCTCTGTAAATACTTCTGGAAATATTTCTTTTAATCTTTTTATATTTTCCCTTTCTATATTCATGCTTTCACCATTTATCTTTTCCATACTATACCTCCTTAAGTTCTTCAAATAATTTGGCTCTTTTTTTCTCTTCTTTTTTGAGTTTCAAATTTAAATCCACTCTTCTGCCTATATCCACTTCTCCTATTATTTTATTTCTATAGGATAATATATTTCTATCTATTTTAGTAAGCAGATTATAGCTTTCTTGAAGTATTTCCAAAGACTGTTTTGAAATAGCTTCATAGTTATCTACTTCCCTTGAAAGTTCCAATGCATAAGTCTTTTTGTATAAGTCTTTATAGTATTCATATAGATTGGTATTGTTTAGATACATTATAGATATTAAATAATCTTCTACATTTTTAAAACTATAAATATCTTTTAATACTAAAATATCCTCTATAATATTATTTGCTCCAACTTGCTTGTCCAGTCTTTTCTCACAAAGAGACAAACTTATAATTTTATCATATTTTAAAAATAGTATTACTGGATATTGAATCATCTTATTTATTATTTCTGATATTTCTTCTTCCTTACCTTCTTTTATTAGATTTATTTCTAGTATAGCAATCTCAAAATATTGTATATTATCGTCTTCATATTCTGGTATATTAACGATATTCGGCTTTATCATAGTTACTAGATTTATATAGTCTACATTTTTCTTTATTAAATTTTTCTGATGCTGTTTCAGGTTTTCATTTTCATAGAAAAACTTTTTAAATATCTTTTGATTTAATACATATTCATCTTTTATATTAAAGACTTCCATTATCTTTTCCATTTTGTCTACTCCAATATTAAATATGATATAGTTTCAAAGGAATCTATATCTTTATTTTCTATACCTATACTTGTTCCACCCGGTCTAAACAAAGACATTATCCCATCTTCTTCCTTCTCTCCTAGAATACTTTCTATGGATTTTTCAAGGAGTCTTCTATACTTGTCCATGTTTTTATAATTGTTTGTTTCTTTTTTAAATCTATTTTCCAGCTCCATATCTACTTTTATATTTTCTTTTCCTATTTTTTTAAGTATGTCTAGTATGTTTTTAGTGTGAGTATAGCTATATTTTATTTCTTCCTCATCTGTTATGTATATTAAATAATATGGATGAAATGGATTATAATTTTCTGCCTTTACATCTTCATCTACTTGTTTTAGTACAAATATTACTCCTTTTTTGTATTCATTTTTTAAACTTTCTGGTATTTTAGCTATAGCATATAGTCCTGTGAAAAATTCCTCTTTATATTTTTCTAGGTATTTTTCTAAATCCATTTTAAAATCATTAAAGGTTAAATCGGTTATAGATATCCCACCTGATATTTCTTCCAAATCTACTACTTCTGTTTTAAGTTTTAAAAGTTGTTTTTTCCTGTATTTTAAATCATTCATTTCTTTTTTGCTTAAATCTAGGACATTTTCTTCTCCAGTTGAAGATACATCTGATAGAACCATTCTACTTTTTACTCTATTTTCTAGGTTTATATATTCATCTAGCTCCATATTTGGCCAAAAATTCACTAATTGTATTTCATCATTCTTTGAACCAATTCTATCTATTCTACCAAATCTTTGAATTATTCTAACTGGATTCCAATGTATATCGTAATTTATTAGATAATCGCAATCTTGAAGGTTTTGTCCTTCTGATATACAGTCTGTAGCTATTAGGATATCTATTTCTTCGGTAAACCCTTTCTTTCTCTCTTTTGAAATAGGAGAAAAATGAGTTAATACTGTATTTATATCTTTAGTATTTACATCTTTCATGGTTGTCTTATTTTGCCCTGAACCCTTTATAAGAGCTGAATTTATATTATATTTATCTTTGAACTCTTGAGCCAAATTTTCATATAAATAGTCTGCTGTATCAGCAAAGGCTGTAAAAATAATAAGCTTTTTATTATCTTCATTTATTGGATTTTCTATTTTATATTTTATTAATTTTTTAAGTTCATATAGTTTTTCATCTCTTTCAGGTCTTATAACTGCTGTTGCCTTTAGGATCTTTTCCAACTGTTTCTTGTCATCTTCCAGTTCTGATTTCCATTTTCTAAGATCCATGTCCTTCAAATTGATTTCTATCTTTTCTCCTACTGTTACCATATCTAAATCTTCATCATCTAGTTCTTCGTCTATTTCTACTTCCTTGATTTTCTCATTTTGTGAGTTATCAATTTTATCTATCATACAATCTATTTTCTTTAAAATATTTGCCAGTGTAATCCCAAATGAATGAATGGAACTTTCCATTCTCTTAAGCATATTTACCCTCATAAGTCCTATGATGCTCTGTTCTCTATCTGTCTGCTTAAATATGGATTTTCCGTCTTTGACTTCAGTATCATATTTCTCACTATATACATCTCTTTTAGATGGTAATACATATTTTAATGGGCTGTAGATAGCAAAATTTAAATTTTTAATAATCTTATTTATATCTTCTAATTTAGGGTATTCACCTTTTAAATCTATATCAGAATAAATATTTTTAGGCTTTAGTCTTTCAGGGAATTTTCCAATTTCATTAAGCCCATAATATTTTTCTATATGTTTTCTAGATCTAGCTATGGTTATGGCATCTAGTAATTTAAAATAATCATTATTTACTTCAGATATAAATCTGTACGTGGTTCTTTCCCCATCTGGTAGATCCGACCAAATATTAAATTTAGTTTGTGCTATCCTTAAAGTTTGTTCTATACTTTTGATACCAGCACTTTTAAAGGCACTGTCATCTCCCTCTGTAATAAAAGCTATTTGATTTTTTAAATCGTTCATTTTAGTATTTACTGGTGTAGCTGAAAGCATTAATACTTTTGTTTTCACTCCTGCTTTTATTACTTCCTCCATCATTCTACTATATCTAGTTACTTTTTCTTTGCTAGTATTATTGTTTCTAA
The DNA here is from genome assembly GCF_900155565.1 of Anaerosalibacter sp. Marseille-P3206. Lineage (NCBI taxonomy): Bacteria > Bacillati > Bacillota > Tissierellia > Tissierellales > Sporanaerobacteraceae > Anaerosalibacter > Anaerosalibacter sp. Marseille-P3206. Next base: position 2,022,227 of record NZ_FUHM01000002.1, on the reverse strand, counting down.
AGTTATGAGATTCATCTATCACTACTAAATCATAGTTTCCCCAATTAATATTCTCAAGATTTATATCTCCTGAATATCCTGTATATCTACTTAAATCTGTATGATTTAATACATCATAATTAAATCTATCATCTACAAAAGGATTTCTATCATCATTTAATGTGTATATTGTCCAGTTTTCTCTAAGCTTCTTTGGAGCTAAAACAAGTACTCTATCATTTCTAAGTTCATAATATTTAATTACAGATAGTGCTGTAAATGTCTTTCCAAGGCCTACTGAATCTGCTAATATACATCCATTGTATTTTTCCAACTTTTCTATAATACCTCTTGCACCATCTTCTTGAAACTTATAAAGTGTATTCCAAATTTTAGTTTGTTCTATTCCAGTTTGTTTATTAAATGCTCCATCTTTTAAACCAGCTAACTCATCTGTAAATATACTATATAGCATTATAAAATATATATAGTCTGGAGATTTAGCCTCAATTAATTCATCTAATATTGAGATAAACTCATCTTTTATACTTTTCAATCTATTATCTTTAATACTATTTATGTATCCAATAATATTGTTGTTTTCATTCTTTGAATGATTTATATATGTATTTAAATAAAAGTCCTCTGTTGGCACTATTCCTAAACCATCCAAAGTAAAATTTATATTTCCCATAATGGTTGAAATTTCTCTTTCATTTTCAATTTTTATAATCCCATTGTTCATTATACTAATATCTTTTGAAATGAGAATATTAATATTATCCTGAAGTATGTTTTTGATTTCCATGGCTATATGTCTTTGATTCAATTTATTTCTATGATGTCTTTCATATTTTCCACCTAAAATTTCTAGTTTGTTCCATTCTGGATTAGAAATTATTGCATCAACTTTTTTACTCTCCGATAATTCTCGCTTTAATTCGTTAAACGCATATATGGAATAATTCATTGAAATTATATCTATTATTGAATTATTCTTGATATCCTTCATTATGTAATTATATGTAGTTTCTTTTCCTTTGTTATTTAGATACATAGTCTCCATAATGTCCTCCTGTCCAATTCTTTAAATATACCAAGACCAGATTTAGGATTTAATTATTAATTTACATAATTTTCATATATTTTATTATATCATAACCTAATTTTATATACATGTTTAAATGCTAAAATAGACAATAATTCGAAGCTCCTTATTAGAAAGTTTCCTGAACCCGCTCGTGTCAAGGTAATGACACGAAAAAAAGCACCTGATTAAAATAATTAAGTGCTTTTTCTTATTACATTATTTATATTTATAAAAATACTTTAATTCCACTAATTTAGCTTGCTTTTCAAGAAGTTTATTTGAGGAATAGTTAAAATAGAGTTGTTTAGGCTAATTGGTTCGTGTCGTATTATTTCATTTGCTTTTTCTAATATAAGTGGATTAACATCTACGTATCTATAGTCACTAATATTAATAGTTCCATCATTATTTAATGTTGTAGCAATAAACCTATAACCATTCATACCAGAACACAATGCAGTATCAACTAACAATTCCTTACTATCAAAAGAGGATATTCTAACAGATTTTAGACAATCAGAAATTTTAGTTTCATAATCTAATAAAGTAATTATCATACTAAAATTATCAATGTCTAGATTATTAATTAAATATTTTCTCATTTATATATCCTCCTCATATATATTCTTTATCAAATTTATTAAATTATCTAAAGATAAAGAACTAGTTTTTGAGATTTTAATCATTTTTTTAGCTAATTCTTCAATCTCAGCATAGTTTTCTTCTTTAAACAATTCTACATTTCTCGCAGATACAAAACTTCCCTTGCCATGAACAGTTTCTATAAAACCCTCTTTTTGTAAATCTTCATAAGCTCTTTGAACAGTTATGACTGCAACTTTCAGATTCCTTGCTAAAGATCTCATAGATGGAAGTGAATCTCCAGTTTGCAGTTCATTGTCTATAATTTTCTTTTTTATTTGATTTTCTATCTGTTCATAAATAGGCTCATTAGAATCTGTATTTATAATTATGTTGATTAAACTCCCTCCTTGATCCATAGTTTATCTATTACAGTGTACTTATGTGTACTTATTTTATCATAAGGAAAATCAAATTACAATCCCCGGAATTATATATCTAACATTGAATTTAAAAGTTGATCGTTTTATTACACATAGTTTCAATCCAAATAAAAGAATACCTCTTTTAAGATAGCATTAAAAAGTATAAGAATATCTTTTTCAAGGGGTGTGCATAGAGTAGTGTTTCCTAAAAAAGGCAATAAAAAAAGACCTCAATTTTAGGGTCAGCAGTAATTATATGTCCTATAATGGCTTGAAATAGCCGTATTCTGTTTTGTTAAATTGTATCATTTACTGTAGTTACATTTCTAAAAACCTTAATGATGCTAATTTCCGTTGAAAATTCTTAAGTTCTTTAACCGTACTTTTGGATCTTTCAAATTCATCATATAATTCATCTAAAAATAAAGGCTCTAATACCTTCATAATATTTTCTTCAGATGTGTAATGAGCTCCTAGGTTCCTTCTCTGCTCTTGGTCCATTACTCCTTGGAATATAGCACCAAATATAGCTGGATTTATTTCTGACCAATTAAACATACAACATTCTAATAAAAGATTTCTCATATTTTGATTAAATGAAGCTAATGGTAAATCCTCTTTAAACAAATTACCATTTATATATCTAAATCTTTTTAATTCTGGGGATAAATTATTCATTCTTTTTTCTAATGGTGTATTTAATACATTAAATAATGCCATTAAACGCATAGCTAAATCAGAACCATCTTTTTCTGAAACTTAAACATAGTTTCTAAAGCTATACTTTTCAAAAATACCTGTATCTTCAGCAAATAAACAAAATAATAGTCTAACTAAATATATTTCTAAACTATGACCATCATATCCATTTTCTTTTAAAATATCATGTAGTTCAGCCATTTTATATGAAGCATCTGTATTTAGTTCTATCTCTGTTTTTTCTTTATATGTTGTATCGTATCCTGCTAAAATACCAAATATCCTAATATGTTTTTTTATTTGGCTTACTTTAAAAGGTTTATACCTATGATCTTTTTCTAAATTATATACCTGCATTTTGTCAAAGTCTGAAACTACTACTAATACAGGTACTTCCTCTGGTTTTAAAGAGTGAACATAGCCCATAGCTTGTGTATATGCTTTGGCTAAAGATTGTCCCTTGGACTTCATTTCAATTAGAATTTCCCCTGGCATAAAATAGTCAATATATCCTATAGATCCATCTTTCAAAGTTATTGGATGTTCATGAAATCCATCTTTCCAGTCAACTTCAAATATATTCATAAAATCTTTTTCAAAAGTTTGAGCTTCTTGTCTCTCATTACCATCACAGTTTTTCCAATACTTTTGAAATTTGACTGCTCTATCTTCAATTTTACTCCAACTTAACATAACTAACTCCCCTAGCTTAGTATTACTTGTTAAAAATATCATTTCCATATATTAACTTTTAATACGTAACTATTGGGAATTGTGCATTATTGCCATTCTATTTTATCAAGGGAGCTATTGCAAAGATTAAAGATAGGTTTTACCGTTTCAAGCTACTACTTAATTGGTAATGATTACATAAGTAATTCTCTTTCTTACTTTGAACCTTATTCTGATTCTTTTCAGAAAAGAGAATTCAAAAAGTCTTGAAACCTCTGTTTGTAAAGGTTTCAAGACTTTTATTTAATAAAAAGTGCCAGAAAAAAAAGGTAAAACTAACCGTACCCAAAGTGTAAACCATTAGGGGTTCAGACCAAACTGCCCCTACTGTTCGTGCTGTAATACAAGACCATGTATACAATTATCATATATAAAACTATCAATTTTACTATAATCATTAGTATTATAAAATTCACTAAGTTTTACATTAAATTCCCTCATATATTTTTCTGGAATACTCAAAATTCCTTTTCCCTCACTAATTAAAATCTTATTAGCACATAATGTACTTGTTCGCTTGTTACCATCCCAAAATAACTGACTTCTCATTCCCATTTCTTAAAACTCCCCATTTTAGGCTTTCATTTCTTGAAACAAAATAATTAATTTTACATATAAAATCAAGATTAAAAAGTTTTTCTATATTGCCAATTAAGTATTTCTAAGCATCTCTTAAGTTTAATATTACTTCCACATCGCTCATTTTATTTGAAGCATAATTCCAAATAATACTATGAAGGTAATTGTAGAATTTTTTACTAAAAACTTTACTCTTTTATCTTTTAAACTATTGATTTTTTCTCCAATATCGTATACCTTATTAATATAAGTGAGCATTTGTTTTAAATAACTTTTGTTCATTTTATCAGCATCCTTTTTGTTGGTTTCTCATCAAAACTATTATAAAAAGGATGCTTTTATTTTGCAATCATTTATTTTTTTAGATGCGAAATCTCTGGCAAGATATATTCCTGTTTGAAAAAGAGAATGATGAGCATTAGCTCACCATTCTCTTTTTTATATAGGTTGGTCATGTTATGTCTATTTATTAACTCTATTTTCTGGTTCTTCTCCATTTAAAACTCTAATTACTTCTTCGCATGCTCTTCTTCTTAATTCTTGCAATGAATCACTTGTAAAGAATGCAGCATGTGGTGTTACAATCAAATTATCAAGTTCAAATAATTTATGATCAGGAGTAAGTGGTTCTGTTTCAGTAACATCTAAAGCTGCTCCAGCTATTAACTTACTCTTTAATGCTTCATATAAATCATCTTCTTTAATCAAAGGACCTCTTCCAGTATTTACAACATAAGCTGTTGGTTTCATCTTTTTAAATACATTAATATTAAATTGATGTCTAGTTTCAGGTGTTAATGGTGTATTAATTGTCATAATATCTGATTCTTTTACAGCTGTATCGAAATCAACTAATTCTACACCCATTTCCTCAGCAACTTTAGGATCTACATATGGGTCAACTGCAATTATTCTAAATCCAAATGGTTTTGCTTTTTTTGCAACTAATCTTGCAATTCTTCCAAATCCGAAAATTCCTAATGTTAATAATGATAACCTTCTCATTTCAGGGAAACCAGTAACTGTGTGAATACTTTGTATATCCCATTTTCCTTCTCTAGTATGTTGATCATAAGTGTTAATATGTCTTAATAAATTAAGCATTAAAGTTACAGTAAAATCTGAAACCTCATCTATACAATAATCAGGAATATTGCAAACCGCAATTTCTTTTTCTTTTGCTGCCTTTGTATCTATAGCATCATATCCAATACCTTGTCTTACAATGACTTTACAATTTTTTAAAGAATCAATTATTTCTTTGGTAATTGGTTTATCTGCTGTTATAATAGCATCTGCATCGACAACTTCCTTCAAAAATGTTTCTTGATCATCATTTGGTACAAACACTAAATCAAATCCTGTTCCTTCTATTAAACTTTTTTCATAAGTTGGATCATCTACTAGTACACTACTTAAGACAATTTTTTTGGCCATGTATATTACCTCCTAATTATTTTTAAATCTATTGGATATCACTTTACTATATTTCATTCAAAATCAAATTTATAATTTTCCTAAAGCTTCTTTTACTTTATCGCAAGCTTCAACAATTTCATCAAAGGAACGGCAATATGCTAATCTAATATGTCCTTTTCCATAGTCTCCAAATGATGTCCCAGGAACTCCTACAACCCCTGCTTCCTCCATCAAATAATTACAAAAATCTGCTTCGCTCATTCCGAAGGCTGTAATATCTGGGAATGCATAAAAAGCACCTTTTGGTTTTATCATTTTTATTCCATCAATTTTGGTAAAAGCATCGTATAGATAATCTCCTCTTCTTTTGAATTCCTTTACCATATTATCTATAAATTCATCACCATATTTGAAAGCTTCCACAGCTCCCCATTGGGCAAACGCTGTAACACAAGTTGAGAAATTTTGATGAACTTTATTTAAATATTTAATTGCATTTGAAGGCCCAAGAACATATCCAACCCTCCAACCTGTCATAGAAAATGATTTTGAAGTAGATTTTACAACTAAAGTTCTTTCTCTCATACCTTCTAAAGTTGAAATAGAAACATGTTCTTGTCCATAAATAAATTCATCATAACATTCATCTGAAAGAACTATTAAATCATTTTCTTTTGCTATAGTTGCAATCTTCTCTAAATTTTCTTTATTCAAAACATATCCTGCTGGGTTATTAGGTGAATTAATCAATATCATTCTTGTATTTTTAGTTATTCTTTTTTCTATTTCTTCTATTTTTAGTTCCCAATTATCAGCCATAAGTACAGGTACTTCTACTAATTTTACACCTGCTATAATAGCTTGTTCTCTATAAGCTGAAAAGAAAGGACTAGGACAAATGATTTCTTCCCCAGGATTCATCATACTCAACATAATTACACCTATTGCTTCTGCTGCTCCACACATTACGCTAATTTCTGTTTCATAATCATATTTAAGTCCAAAACGTCTTTCTTCCTTTTCACAAATTGCTCTTCTCAAAGGCTCAATACCATTAACATCAGTATAATGAACTTGTCCTTTATCTAAAGCTTTTTTAACTGCTTCTTTAGCGAAATCTGGAGAATCATAATCTGGTCTTCCTATTTCCATGTGTATAATTCTTTTTCCTTGTCTTTCTAATTTATTAGCTTTCCCAAAAATCTCATATAATCCCCCAAAAGGAATTGCTTCTAATCTTTTGTTACATGATATCATTTTATATTCCTCCCATTTTTTTAATTTAAACTAATAGCATAGATAATTGTGGAATAAATGTTGTTAATAATAGTACTGCTATGATAACGCCAATGGTTGGCCAAATATATTTAATAATATCTTCCATAGGAATCTTTCCTACTGCTGAGGCAATGAAAAGGTTTGCTCCGTATGGAGGTGTAATAAATCCAATAGCTAAATTCATTGTCATAATAATACCAAAATGAATTGGATTAACACCTAACTCTAGCATAACTGGTAAAAATATAGGTGCTAAAATAGTACAGCTTGAGATATTATCAATGAACATACCAACTATTAATAGAAATACATTTATTAATAACAAAATAACTATTTTACTATTTGAGAAATTAATCAATGCACTAGCAACAGTTCCAGGAACTTGTTCCATAGTTAATAAAGTTCCAAAACCTGAGGATAAACCAATCATAAATGATGTTGCACCAGCTATAACAACTGTATCTTTTAAACAATCAAATAGTTCTTGTTTCCCAATTTCTTTATATACAAAAGTTCCAATAATAAATGTATATACACATGAAATAGCTGCTGCCTCTGTTGGTGTAAAATATCCACTATATATACCACCAAGAATTATAAGAGGACTTAATAATGCCCAAAAAGCATCCTTTATTGCTTTTAAAACTGATTTGAATGTAGGTCTATTACCTTTTCCTGCCCATCCATTTTTCTTAGCAATTTTATAATTTAGAACCATCAAAGCAACACCCATCAACAAACCAGGAATAATTCCAGCTAGGAAAAGATCTCCAATAGATGTTCCTGTTACAACACCATAAATAACAAATGGTATTGATGGTGGAATAACAACACCAATAGTTCCAGCTGCGGCTGTTAATGCTGCTGCATATCCTCCATCATATCCTTCTTCTTTCATAGCTGGTATCATAAAAGATCCAACTGCTGATACTGTAGCTGGTCCCGAACCAGAAATAGCAGCAAAAAACATACATGTTAATGTTGTTACCATTCCAAGTCCACCAGTTATAAAACCAATTATTTCATCAGCTAGATTTAATAATCTTTTTGAAACTCCACCATATCTCATAAAGTTTCCTGCTAGCATAAAAAATGGAATTGCCATTAATGTAAATGAATCCAAAGCTGTAAAAGAATTTTGTGCAATCATAACAGGATCTATATTAGTTGCAAATAATACAGTAATTAAAGTAGCTACCCCAAGGGAAATACCAATTGGCATACTAATAGTTACAAATACAGCTAATAATACGAATAATAGAATAATCATGGTCTACACCTCCAAATTTTTAATCTCATGATAAAGCTTTTGTAATAACCTAAATGTCATGAGACCACAACCAAAAGTAACGGAAGCATAAGCATATCCTATTGGCATTTGCATAGCAGGAGATACTTGTCCTCTACTAAATAATATATTTACTAATTGACCTGATTTAATAGTCATAAATGCAGCAAATACTGTCCATAATACTACAACAAAAATTTCAAGCTTTGCTTGTCCTTTTTTAGAAAATCTATCTCTAAATGTAGTAATCCTTAAATGTGCATCTTCCTTTACTGCTAAAGCTGCACCTACCCAAATTTGATATAACATTACATAACGAGAAATTTCCTCAGCCCATGAAAATGAAAAATGAAAAAATGTCCTAAGAAAAACTTGTAATGAAATAATAACGACCATAAATATCAATGTTCCAATAAGGAAGTAAGTTTCAAAATTTTTATCTAGCCATTTCAAAAGTTTCAACGTTTTCCCCTCCTATTCTAATCATTATATTTTCTAGCTAACTCTATTAAATCTTTTCCTAACATACCCTCATATTTTTCATATACGGGCTCTGCCTTTTCAATAAATAAATCCTTTTGTTCTGGAGTCAATTCGTTTATATGCATTCCTGCTGCTTCTAATTCTTGAAGGAATTCTTCCTCCATTTCTTGAGTTATTTTTCTTTGATATTCAACCGTTTCTCTAGCACATTCATTTAACAATATATTTAAATCTTCTGGAAGATTTTCAACAAATTCTTTATTGAATAATAAACTCCCTAATGCGTAAAAATGTCCAGTTAAAGATAAATAATCTTGTACTTCATAAAACCTTGAAGAACATATTATTTGTAATGGGTTTTCCTGTGCATCAATAGTATGCTGTTGCAATGCAGTAAATAATTCTGAAAAACTAATAGGAGTAGGATTTGCTCCCCATTCTCTAAAAGATGCCATATGTATAGGATTTTCCATAGTCCTAATGGCAAGTCCATCTAAATCATCTGGACAGGTAATCGGTTTCTTATTATTTGTTATATGCCTATAACCTGTGTCCCCATATCCTAAACTAACAAGATTATGTGGTTCAAGTAATTTGTTTAATTCTTCACCAAGTTCATTATCATATGCCTTATATGCTGCATCACGTGTTTTGAATATAAAAGGTAAATCTCCTACCATAAATTTAGGCTCAAAACCAGATAAAACTGCTGTCCCTGGAAAAGATGCAGTTATAGATCCAAGACTTACTGCTTCTACTGCTTGTCTATCTCCACCTAATTGGCTATTTGGATATACTTGTACATCAAACTTACCTTCTGATCTTTCTTCTAAAATTTCTTCAAAATAAACACATGATAAATGTAAAGGAGATGTTTCATTTGCTACATGAGAAAGTCTAATAACAATAGGTCCCGATGAAGTTGGATTTTTTTTATTATAATCTTCTTTATAAAATATACCTGCTGTTAAAACTGCAATAAATAATAGCAAACAAGGAAATACATACTTTTTCTTCATTTTTAATCCTCCTTATTTTTTAACTCCTAAATACTTAACTCTCAAAAATCATAATTTTTTAAAAATTTCCCCCTTTCCTAATGTATACATATACATGTATTTGTGTACATTATATTTAAATAATTCTAATTTGTCAATCAATTATATGAAGTTTTTGTTACTTTTTTAACTATTTATAATAATAATAAATAGTTATATTTAAATAAAAAAATAGAACTCTTTTCTGGAACACAATTAATTGGTCCAAAAAAGAGTTCTTATATGTAATTTACGAGAAAAATCATAAGAAAAACGATTAATCATTTTAATCTTCAGTTATGTCTAAATAATCTGTATAAATTGCCTGTTTAAAAATTATCATAAAAGAAATGCTATAAATGAAATTTGAATATAATAAGAAATAGATTAATAGACATAAATACAATGGTATGAATAATTCTTCATAAGAAAATTGATATAAGATTAAAATACAAATACAATATTTTAATATATAAAAACATATATATCTAAATATTCACAAACTATTAACAATTAAATAATATTGTTGATTTTCCTAATGCCTTAGATATTTAAACTTTTAATCATACGAATTTTAATATTATCAATATGCTTTTGCATATATTCTTTTGCTTTTTCTGGTTTTTGATCTTCTATACATTTGTATAATTCTTTATGCTCCTCTATAACCTCTAAGAAAAATGTATCTTCTGTTGTAGCATTTAAAAAACGTCTAGAATTCATAATAATAATTGATAATTGTTTTTGCAAATATTCATTTTTACTAATACTAGCTATGTAATTATGTAATTCTGAATCCACATCTAAAAAAACCTTCTTACTCTTAAACTCTCCTCTTAATGCTTCTTCTTGTTTATGTAATAAATATCTTATATTTTTTAAATCTTCTTCTGTTCTCAAAGTTGCTGCTAATTCAATAGAAAGACCTTCTAATAATTTTCTAACACTCAATAGATCGTCAACTTGTTTATGAGTTAATTCTGTTACAAAAGTACCTTTGCCTGGAATAACTACAAGTAATCCTTCGTATACAAGCCGATCAATAGCTGCTCTAATAGGAGTTCTAGATACACCTATCTGTTCAGCTATCTCTTCTTCTTTTATTAGTTGCCCTGGTTTTAATTCAAGATTTACAATAGCATCTTTTAAAATTTCGATTGTCCTTTCAGTTAATGTCCCTTTTGATTTTATCTTAGGTAATTTATTCATATTTACCCTCCTTTTTCGTTTATATAATATCCATTTTATTCAATAATGTCAAGTTTTTTATAGTCTCAAATATCCCCAATTATAACAAATATTCAACAAAGAAAAACCCACGAATAGACCCGTTTCATACGGTAGCCCTTCATGGGTTTTTATCATTTTAAAAAGTTTTACACCAAAGCTTTCATAGCTTAAGTTATGTTAGAATATTATCATACATTCTTATTAATGTCAAAATTTTTAAATCCCTTTTATTATCTTTTCAAAAGCTATTCTTTTATCACTGTTTTCTAAATAAATTATACCACAATATTGAAATCCAGCCTTCTTTAAAAAATTTTGCATAGGTATATTTTCTTTATGAGATTCTACTGCTCTTGGAAATTCCATATAATTTTCCTCCTGTTAATAGTACAATTCCAGCTGATTCCATAGCTTTTTTCATAATTAGTTTCTCCCTCTCCTTTTTATCATGTATTATTATCCATTCTAACATGAAAACAGGAAAAATAATTTACAATTTAATTATAGCAACTCTAAAAAAACTATCTCAACTATTTAAAATTATGATATAATTTTAAATATATCTTAATTTTCGGAGGGACAAATATGGAAAATTTACAAGAATTATTCGCCCCGAAGGATCTTACAGAAGGTCCTCCCTGGAAGCGAATTATAGAGTTTGCAATACCTATGTTAATAGGAAATGTTGCTCAGCAATTATATAATACTGCTGATTCAATTATTGTAGGGAGATATGTTGGTGACAACGCCCTTGCCGCAGTTGGTAGTGCTTCTCCAATATTAAATCTTTTGCTAGTACTATTTGTAGGGATTTCTGTAGGAGCTAGTATAATGGTAGCTCAATATTTTGGAGCTAAAGATCGAGAAAAACTATCCCACACTATTGGTGTCTGTTTATCACTGACAGCTATAGCCTCAATAGCAATTATGATTATTGGACCAATTATTGCTCGTCCATTACTTTCACTTCTTAAGACACCAAAATCTATTATAGATTGGTGCACAGACTATTTAACCATCTTTTTTATTGGAATTGCAGGATTTGCTTATTTTAATATACTATCTGGAGTTTTAAGAGGACTTGGAGATTCAATCTCAGCTCTTATTTTTTTACTGATTTCTACTGCTTTAAATGTAGTACTTGATATTATCTTTGTTGCTAAGTTTAATATGGGCGTTCCTGGAGTTGCATTTGCAACTATTATTGCACAAGGTTTTTCAGCGATTCTATCTATTATAAAATTAATGAAATCTAAAAGCAGTTTTGATTTAAATCTGAAAATGTTGAAACTAAATAAGGAATATTCTCATAGACTAATAAAACTTGGTTTGCCATCAGGATTAACACAAGCTATTTTTTCTCTTGCAATGATTATAGTACAATCATTGACTAATAGTTTCGGTGAAATGGTCATAGCCGCTAACGTAATTATAATGCGTGTAGATGGATTTGCCATGATGCCAAACTTCTCATTTGGTAGTGCAATGACAACATATGCTGGTCAAAATATAGGAGCTAGAAAAATAGATAGAGTAGAAAGAGGTACCAAGGAAGGTACTATGATTGCTGTAGGAATTTCTACTACAATAACCATTTTACTTTTGATTTTTGGTAAATATCTTATGGGTGTTTTTACTGACACTAAAGAATTAGTTGATTTAAGTGTACACATGATGAGAATCCTTGCAGTGGGCTATATTGCAATGGCAATAACACAAAGTCTATCTGGTGTAATGCGTGGTGCTGGTGATACTATGACTCCAATGTGGATTTCACTATTTACAACAGTTCTTGTTCGTGTTCCAATAGCCTATGGTATTGCTTATTTGACTAGAAGTAAAGCATATCCTACAGGAAGGCCTGAATCCATTTTTATTTCTCTACTTATGTCTTGGACGATAGGAGCAATTATAACTATTATTTTCTTTAAGAAAGGTAATTGGCGTAAAAAAGGTTTCATTGATTCATAAAGGGACAGAGGAAAAGGTTCCTCGTCCCCACTATTCTACTATTTTTATTCCTCTAAAATCTTAGCCCGTTCCCTTTCTACTCTTATCTTTTGAAGTAGACCCAAAACCCATTTATATCCCATTCTAATATTTTAATTTTATCTTTCTTTCTATTACAAAAAACAAATAGGCTTCTTGAAAAAGGATCAAAAATGAAAGTTCTTCTTCACTATTTAAAAGGCTGTTTTGATTTACATTTAAAAATATATTGTAAAATTCTTGATATTCATAAGTTGTATCATAATAATTCCTGCAATATTGTAGGTGTTTCCTCCAAATTTAATACTATCTCCTACAGTTTTTCCAATTTCTCTAGCCATATCATTACTTATTATTATTTCTCCATCTTCAGGTAGCCGTCCTTGTTTTAGCCAGGATTTAATAGTGGAAAAAGCATTATCATCCATTTTAAATAATTTAGTCTTTGCTTTAGAGCCAAAACTTTCTTCTAAAACTATAGTATTTGAATTTACTTTAGATAGCTTTAAAAGTACTTCTGTAAAGTTTTTAAGTCTATCTAATTCTAAATACAATTTTTCTAAGTATATATCTGTATTTTCTTTATCTGTTTTAATTAACTCTGCCATAAATCCTATTGAGATTATAGGTGTTTTAAGTTGATGGGCTATATTTGATAAATCTTTCTTTAGATTAGATTTTGCCTTTGTGATTCTTCTTCTAAAGATTTTAAATTTACTATAATCTTATATAACTCATCTCTAAGGATGCTATAATCATCATCTTCTAGTAAAAATATTCTCATTTAATCACCTCAAAGATATTATACATCATAAATAATTTTATAACTTTACATTCTACAAATTCTAATTTTTCTTCTATTTCATCTGGGTCTATATCATCTTTCATATTTACAATACCACTAATTCCAAACAAAAAATATTACTACTGTTTTGTTGGGACAAATAATTTCTTAATTCTTGTATATTTTTTAATATTAAATCAACATTACTGTTTACCTACTGTTTGTGCTTTGACATTGTAAAAAAAACATGATAATATTTATGGTGAAAAAGAAGCTATGAAGGCTTTAATGTTAAGTTTTTAACTATAACGAAACCCATGAAGGGATACCGAAAGAAAGGATCCTTTTTTGGGTTTTTTTATTTAAGAAAGGAGTGTGAAAATTATATATGGATAAAAACCGTAAACATGAAGAATATATAGCAGTACAATCTACAAATTGTCAAACATTTGATGAAACTTCTATTTGTGCTATTGATATTGAATTTATAGACAAACCTACCAAGGCACTTCTCCATCAACAATCTCGTTTTTTGTATATTCTCGAAGGAAAAGGCAAAATTTTAATTCAAGGAAATGTTTTCAATCTTAATAAGGGTGCACTGATTGCAATACTGCCTTGGCAATATTCTGAGATTATAGAAGTTGAAGAACCTTTGAGATATTATTTGATTGTTTACAAATTTGACATTATAAATAGTATAATCAAAAAACTTTTTAATGTTTTGAATGAAGATGTGGATTTAATCAATGCAATTTCAACCAACAACGCTGTATATTGCGATCAGGATACAGCAATGCTAGTTGAAAATATATGTCGAAAAATTAGTAAAGAAATTGGAGTTAAGTCTGCTAATATTTCAAAATCGCATAATGACAATCTCAGCCCAATTTTTCTAAATTCTCTCATTATTGAAATATTAGTAACCTTTTATCGTGCAATTGATAAAAAAGAAAAAAACAAGATTCAAGAGAATGTTCCGTGCAAAATAGAAATATTTCAATATATTTATATGCACTTGAGTGAAAAAGTCACATTAAAACAACTATCAAATATATTTTATATGAGTGAATCTGCTATAAGTAAATACATCTATGATACGGTTGGTTTTTCTTACTCCGAATTAATAGCTGAGATGCGTGTTGCAAAAACTATAAACTTTTTATTATATACTGATTTAACACTTGATGAAGTCGATAAAGTACTAGGCTATGTAGATGCTTCCCACGTTTCAAAAATTTTTAGTAGAAAGGTCGGCATAAAGGCAAAAGATTATCGAAAAACTTATAGTAAGATAAATGAAATATGTAAAATCAAAAGAAGTAAAAAACCATATCAGATTATCTCATATATATTCAATAGATACAATGAAGATATCACCGTAAATTCAGTTGCTGAAAATTTTAACATTACTGTGGTAGAACTCAACCAAATTTTAAAGTATCAAGTTGAAAAAAGTTTTGAAGACTTTTTAAATTTTATCAGAATCAATCAAGCTTGCGAATTACTTCTAAACACTGGAAACTTAATTTCAGATATTGCATATGAGGTAGGATTTAATAACACTAAGACCTTTACAAGAAATTTTTATAAATATCAAAAAATGACTCCCAGCGATTTCCGCAAAAAAACAGAGCTGCAAAAAAAGTTAATATAACCATTGTTTATAATTGCATTAAAAATACGATTTTGGACATTAGATTATATTATTTTTGTATATATATCAATAAACCGTAAAACGTTTGCATTGTTGTAAATGCCATGGTACATTGTAATTGTAAGTTTTGAATGAACATTTTCAAGATTATGAAAGTTCATCATTATTTACACTTATAGTTTTTACAACTTTCTTCGGCCGAAAGATTAATCTTAAATAAAAAATTATATGAAAGGTGTGTTAAATATGGGAAAATTACAAACAAAGTACATTGATTTGCCTACCATGGCAAAATATTTAAAATCAGTTGGTGTAGAAAATATTATGGAACGTCTAATTCCATATTTGGAAGATGACTATGGACGTTGGGAAGATTTCCATAAAATTCCTAGAACTGCACATCACAGCGATGTAGGTGTTCTCGAATTAATGCCTGTAGGTGATTCAAAGACTTATTCATTTAAATATGTAAATGGACATCCAGAAAATCCTAAACATAACTATTTAACAGTAATGGGTATCGGGCTTTTAGCAGAAGTATCAACTGGATTTCCATTGCTTTTAAGCGAATTGACATTAACAACTGCTATTCGTACAGCAGCTAATTCAGTAATGGCTGCAAAGTATTTGGCTAAACCTAATCCAAAGAAAATGGCATTAATCGGAAATGGTTGCCAAAGTGAATTCCAAGCACTTGGTTTTCATCACATATTAGGAGTAGAAGAAATTTATTGCTATGATGTAGACCCAGCTGCTACTGACAAATTGATGGATAATCTAAAAGATGTAAAAAATCTAAAGTTAATAAAATGTAACAGCACAAAAGAAGCATGTAAAGGTGTTGACATTATAACAACTGTTACCGCAGACAAGAAATACGCTACAATTCTTACACCTGATATGGTTGAACCAGGTGTACACATAAACGGCGTTGGTGGAGATTGCCCAGGAAAAACAGAACTTGATTCAAAAGTTCTTCATATGGGAGATGTATATGTTGAATTTGAACCTCAAAGTCGTGTAGAAGGAGAAATTCAACATATGGATGAAGATTTTAAAGTTACTGAAATTTGTAATGTAATTAAAACTGGAAAGCCTATAGACAGAAAACCTGATGAAATAACTATTTTCGACTCAGTAGGTTTCGCTTTAGAAGACTTTTCAATGTTAAGATTACTTTATGACATTGCAAAAGATGAAAATATAGGCAAACCACAAACTCTTGTACCAGTACTAGAAAATCCTAAGAATTTATATGGCATGTTAAGATAAAAAAGGCTTCAATCCAAAAGTCCGAGCATAATAATAAAATGCTCGGACTTTTTATTTTTTAGGAGTAGATTTCGTCCCTACCGTTTGAGTTGGCTTAATTTATCTATTATTATTATCATTATTGATATACCAAGAAGTAGAAAACCTACTTTTTCCCAGTTTCTCCAGGTTATATTCATAACTAAGGTAGTGCCTATTCCACCTGCGCCGATTACTCCTAAAATAGTAGAATTTCTAATGTTTGATTCTAATCTGTATAATGCCAAGCTAATAAAAGTTGGAAATGTATGAAGTAGTAGTCCATGTCTATAGGACTGCAGATTAGTTGCTCCTGTTGTTATTATACTATCTTGTATGTTTTTCCCTTCACTTTCCAGTACTTCACTATACATTTTGGTAAGCACACCTGTCGTATAGATGCTAAGAGCCATAGCTCCAGCCATGGGCCCTGGTCCTACTCCTCTAAAAAAAATTATTGCTGTTACTATTGGTGGAAATGTCCTTAAAATATTTATAACTCCCTTTAAAAATATAGATATTCCTTTATTAGGTGATGTATTGTATGCTGTTAAATATGAAAGAACTAAAGCAAATAATCCTCCTACTATTGTTGCAAATACTGCTATAAAAAAGCTTTCTAATATTCCCTCTATAAGCTTAGGAAAACAAGTAGGGTCTATTCTTATCATTCTCGATATAACATCTTTACCCTGACCCAATCCTAATATAAATCTATCATAGGTAATATTCAAAGATCTAAAAGCAAATATAAATAATATTATCACTAAAATAGGTATATAAAAAATCTTAAATACCTGAAGTTTTTTATAGGTATTAATAGTTTTAAATCTTATAGTTTTTTTTATAAGATATTTTCTAACAAATAAACTCAGTAAATCTATAATCAAAATTGTAAAAAATAAAATTAATATTAATGTTGATAAATTGTCATATCTGAGATGATTTAAATCCCTCCACATGATCTGGCCTATTCCTCCAGCACCAACTAATCCTAAAATAGTTGCACTGCGGATATTTGTCTCAAGTACAATAAAAAAAACAGAAATAGATAATTCCAATATACGGGGTAAAACACAATACCTTAAAACTTGTATAGAATTTGCACCCACTGATCTGATTGAATTTAATTGATTTTCTTTAATTGCTTCAATATATTCTCTAAATAATTTTAATGATATCAAAAATGCAATAATAGTAAGAGCAACTATTCCTGAAAACTTTCCTACACTAAATATACTTACTAAAATTGCTGCCCATATTAAACTTGGTATAGTTCTAAGAAATGAAAATACTCCACTTAGTATGGCTGATGCATACCTATTTGGAGTGATATTGTCTGCAATTAAAAGAGAAAAAGGTAATGCTACTAATACTCCTAAAATAGATGATACTATAGCAATTTGAATTGTTTCAATTAGTTTGTCAAATGCTTCTACTCCATAAGATATATTTGGTTTTAGCATCCTCTCAAAAAGATTAAACATGCTAGGTATACCTTTATGTAGTTTAACAAAATCAAATTCTACCTTAAATCCAAGAAAAACCAAAATAATAATAATGCCTAAAAAATATAAGCTTTTATATAGTTTATTCTTAGCTATATAATTCTTTAAGGAGTTCATCTTTCAAATCACCTACTTTCCCATCATATATAATTTTTCCATTTTTAAGAGCTATAATTCTATGACAGTACTTCTTTGCCAAATTTACATCATGAAGATTAATCATTATAGTAATATTTTTCTTATCATTAATAGCCTTAAAATAATCCATTATATTTTGAGAAGTAGCTATATCTAAACTAGATACTGGCTCATCTGCTAAAATAATCTTTGGTTTTTGACAAAGAGTCTTAGCAATAGCTACTCTTTGCTTTTGTCCTCCACTTAATTCTTCAGCTCTTTCAAACATTTTTTTACTTAAACCTACTTGCCTTAATGCATTACTTGCACTTTCATAGTCTTCATCATTAAACAATCCGAAAAAAGATTTTAAGGAAGACTTATATCCAAGTCTTCCTATTAATACATTTTCTAAGACAGTAGACCTTTCAATTAGGTTATAATCTTGAAAAACAAATCCTATTTGTCTTCTTATATTTCTAAGCTGAGAATTATTTAGCTTTATAATGTCTACATCATCTATATACACTTTACCACTGGAAGGTGTAACTAATAAGTTTATAGACTTTAGTAAAGTAGATTTTCCACTACCAGAAGAACCTATTATACCTATAAATTCTCCTTGCTTTATTTCTGTATTTATATTATCTATTGCTAATGTTTTGCCATCATAGGAAACAGTTAAACCTTCTATTTTAAGCATTACATCCACTCCTATTCAGCTTCTTTTAAGTCAATATTCATCGTCTCTGCTGTAGTTCTTATAATGTCATAATCTGCATCTGTTGCCTCTTCAAATCCATACATATTAAATAAAGTCTTTAAAAGTTCTGAACCTTCTTCAGTCTTTGCTATATTTAATAATGCAACTTTTATCTTTTCTTTAAGCTCTTCTTCCATATCTCCTCTAACAGTTACTGATATATTTGGGATATAATCAGTGTAGCCTAATACTTCAGTTTTTTCCATAGCTTCTGGAAAATCTTCTTTATATCTATCTCTTGCATCTACAAAAGTAGTTGCCACATCTACATCACCATTTAATAGCAATTGAAGTGCCTTATCATGCCCTCCAGCATATACATATTCTATATCTTTTTCTATGTCTATTCCTTCTTTTATCAAATGTGCCCCTGGAAATAAATATCCAGATGTTGAAGATGGATCTACAAATGCTACTTTTTTACCCTTTGTGTGTGAAAAACTAGTTATACCGCTATCCTTTCTTACTAGAAATTGTGAACGATATTTTGCCTCTCCTGATTTGTTTAATGCTGTTAATATAACTTTTGCATCGCTTTCCTTATTTGCTAATACATAAGCAAATGGTGGAATAAAACCAAAATCAACTTGACCTGAGCCTAATCCTTCTACTACTCCTACATAATTTGTAGCAGTAAATCCTTCTACCTTAACACCTAGTTCCTTAGATAACATTTCTGTCAATGGTTCTACAGATTCTATTAATGAATCTCCATCTTTCATAGGAACAAATCCCATTTTAATGACCTCTTCTTCCTTTGGTGTACAACCAACAATTGAAATAGCTAAAACTACTATTAACAATAAAACAATTACTCTTTTCATTTTTATGTCCCCCTTACAATTTAATTTCAAATATACCATATAACAATTTTGATAAAAAAGCAATACACTTTTTCAAAAATAAAAGTGTATCGATAATATAGGGGGTCACTCTTAATCATCTTTGGTTATTAAAATAATCCTGCAGTAAAAATAGTGCCACAATAGGGATCATTTATGTACTTATCCACTTCATCACTATCACTACTTAACCAATCAAACTCAGTATTATTAGTTTTAAAATAGGTGTTATATTTCCCAAATATTAAATTGTTTAATTTAGTGCTCTGACTCTTAGCACCATGTTTTTTTATTTCTCTTTTAGCTAACATAATTCCAATATCAAGGACTATACCTTGTTTCCCATTTGTAAACAAATATCTCCAAACCATCCTCTGATTTAAAGGTAAAGTTAGTACCAATCACCATTATCCGTTCTTTAAGTTTATATTTGTATTGTATTACATTTTATCATATCATATAGTGAACATACAACAAAAAAACAAACCTGATAACAGCTATTCTTAGCCATTATCAGGTTTTAGTTTCCTATTACTCCAAACAAAAAGAACCGTCCCGACTGTTTGATAATTCTATACTAAAATTCTCAATAAATATTTGCCCCGGCACTAACTTACTAATTTTTGGCTAGTGTTTAAATTTAATAAGTTTTCCATTTATATTTACTGATTCTACCATTGTACTGTCTAATGGTGCATTTGAAAGGTACTTAAGATTTATTTTTTCATCTTGACTAAAAAAAGTAGATAATTCTATCTCTTGTGTCGTTCCATTAGTCATATTAACTTGAATTGGCGGACTATTTTCCTCATCATATTCTCCAATGCCTAATAAGGTAACTCCTATTTTCAATCTCACTTTTAACTTCTTCATAAAATTCTACTACTACTTCTTTACTTAAATATCCTCAGTTAAATATGTTTTATAAATATATTTAACTACATAGTATAATTAGCAGCATTGATAACCTTCGTATCTTTATCTAATAATCCAAATCCACCTACTAAGTCTTTAAATGTATCTATTGTCCCTTTTTTACTATCTGTAATCATTCCTACATCTTTTGATACAGTTTCTATAGCACTTTTCTGTTCCTCGCTACAATTTATAACTCCACAGTCTACAAATTCTAATTTTTCTTCTATTTCATCTGGGTCTATATCATCTTTTATGTTTACAATACCGCAATCAAAAACTCTAACTCCTTCTGTATATTTATTTAACTTTCGTTTATCGATAGTTAAAAAGGCTTTATCACCAATACTAGCTCCTTTTGTTGCTTCTATATCATTATATTCTGGATTTATATTGTGAAACCTATCAATAAATTTCTCATTAATAAATACAGTTCCTTCTACTTTAAGCCTTGTTAGTTTATCTAGAGCATTTTCACTTTCAAGATCTATTATTAAATTTCCATCTACATATAGTTTATCTCCATATTTTCTTATCAAAACATCATTTAATATTTGGCTATTTGTATAACTGAGTCCATCAGGTATAGTTTTTATTTCTGCATGTTCATCAAAAAGAGGTAAAGCTTCTTCTAACAAGCTCTCAGCTATAATAGCCTTTTTTGTTATGAATGTAGCTCCTATTTCTTTTAAAGAAGCTATATTTAAATCCTTATCTGGAATAATAACTTTATTTCTTACATAATATTTTTCGCCTTTTGCTCTTAAGATAAATGTCTTATCCATAATTAATTTACTTTTAAGTCTAATGGCATCTCCAGGATAAGAATCTGTACTACCATTTACTTTAATTAAAGGTAAATTACCTTTAATATCCGAAGGGTAAGAAACTGAACCATTTACTTGAATTAATGTAAATTTGTCTAATACTTCTTGAGATCTTGTTTCTATATTTAAACTGCCATTTACAATTAGTACTACTGGTTTTGATAATATAGTACTATCAGTAATTTCATAGGAGCCATTATGAACCATAACTTCAGCTTCTTTGGAAACTTCTGTCACCTCTGCTGTATTCATAGTTACATTATATCTTGCCATAAGTTCTTTAGTTTCTTTAGAAACTAAAACAGTAGCTGCATTTATATTTATATCTTCATAGGACTCAAGTGTTGTCTCGGAAACATTTCTTGCATCACATATCGCAGTATTAATTACTAATTTTTTCTTTTCCATATCAATCACCTTTCCCTTTCTGCATAAAATATATTTTAGACATCTTTTTTCTTGCTGAAGATAATCTTGACCTTATGGTTGATGACGGTAAATTAAACATCTCACCAAGCTCAGTAGAAGTATATCCTTCTATATACCTCATCCAAAACAAGGCTCTCTCTTTTTCTGGTAAACGAGCACACAATTGACTTACTAAAATTTTGCTTAAATCATCTTCTTTAAATAAGGGCTCTTCAATCATAGGTTCATTTGCCATACGCCTTACCTTATCAATAAAGATATTTTTAGCAGTTCTATATAGCCAAGAACAACATTGAGACTCAGTCAAGTCATTAAGAATATGTGCATTTTCCAATGCTCTCATAAAGGTCTCCTGCACTATATCTTCTGCAATAGAAGTGTTGCTTCTGGAGAGGCTTATACAATACCACAAAAGTTTATTATAATAATCCTTGTATAATTTATCTATCAATTTGCCCCTCCTTTTTTAATGTCTTTATCTATTAGACGAATGAGAAGTGAAAAGTGTTGACTTAATTTCTAAAACTTTATTGTATAATAAAAATTCACTCTTCTCTACAACAGCATATATTTTTAAAATATTATCTTTTTCATAAACTCCCTTTACATCTAATGCTATGGCTGTAAATGAATCTTCTTCATATTTATCTGTAAATACTTGACTATCATCTTCTATTTTTACTGTACCTTCTGTATTTAAATTATCCTAGATTATTTGACTTGTATCTTCTTTTTCCTCTTCTATCTCATTTTTAACTTCTTCATAAAATTCTACTAATTTAGTGAATTTGTTTTTACTACTTCCTAACTCACTAGTCCTCATACCTAAAACAGATATAGTGATTGAATCTATATTAGCCCTAGTAATAGTTTCAATTTCTATTTCTTCACCATCGTCTTCAACTATATAGATAATATGATCTAAATTGTCTATTAAAGAAAACAATATAGCACTGTCCAATTTAAAATCATCTATATTAACTTCATTTGCATTTCCATTAAAGTATAATTTTAATCCATAGGGTTCTTCCTTAGATAAAATCTCCATAGATTTATAACTATATTCTTTTGGAAATTCTAATTTTGAAACTATACCCCCTACTTTAGAATTATCACCTACATATTTAGTTTTATAGCTGTATAATTCATCTACCAAGGTTTTTTCTTTTTTAGTTTCATAACCTATTAAAAAACTAGTACATAATATTATTAATATCAATGATACAACTAAAGGTTTTCCTGATTTTTTCACCCTATTCACCTCTTTCTTCTATCTTTTCATCTAAGTATTTTTTTAATTCTAATAGATCATCATTGTCAATGGAATTTGATTCATTAGCTTTTTAATATTTACAAATAGTCTTAAGAAATTTGTCTGTACTTTCTACTTTTTCTTCTTCGGATTTCACTTTTACTTTTAATTTTCTGTATCTTTGACCTATTTCAACTTTCTTCACTATGCTTTAGGCCCTTCAGTATAAAAGCAGAAAGGCAGCCGCAAAGCAGTAGGCTAATGCAACTAAGTATTATTTGCCATGTTGATGCGTCATAGTAGCCAGAAATGGTAAATACAGCTGTAATAGGATACAAAACTTTTAGTGTATTTGACATACTCATAAATAATCCAGCAAAAGAGTACATTTCAGTAAACACCAATGCAAGCCAATACCGTTCTACAAAACCTACTCAAATATATCAAAATATATTTATACAAATAGATTTTGCTCAAGAAGTATCACCTTCTCGATTTAATTCATCCATATATTAGATTTCTCTAACGTATGGCCAGTAAATAGAATTTTACTTTTTTTAAAATTCCATTTAGCTGTATATGTTGAGTTGTATAAATCCCAATCAACATAGTCCGAACCAGACAATAATTTATCTTTTTTAGCTATATTAACACTACTGTTTATATCTCTTGATAATTTAGTTTTACATTTTTGACATGTAAATTCTCTTATCTGTGGATCTTTTTTTTCTTTATTTCCACATATACAACAATTTTTAGTTGTATCTTTTTCGTCTACTTTTGAATAGTGTTTACCGCTTCTTTCCATTACCCATTTTAGTATGTTTCTAAATTCTCCTATTATTTCTTGATTTAACATGCTTCTATGCATATTATCATAAGTTGCAGTATTAAGACTAGGAGTATAGTCTCCTATTGCTACATAGTCATAGTTTTTTGCTATCCAATTAGCAATGCTATAACAACTTGACTTTATTTGTTCTCGTCTCTTGTGGTAAGCATTGTCTAATGCATTGTTTAGCTTTGTCCATCTTTTGCTTGGTAGGTAATAGCTTCTCCCTGTTTCTGTTTCTATTAGTTTTGATTTTCTGCTGCATAAATCTCTCTTTGATTTTATTTCATCTATTACTTTGTCCCAATATTTTGTTTGTGGCAGTTTTTCAAATTCATAACTTACTCCAGTATTGTCTATGGCTACAAAGAAGTTTTTATGATTTTGGTCTATTGCTATCCATTTGTTTGTTTCTTTTTTGTCTATGTCTTTTCTTTCTATACAAAATATTGCATAGAATTTGTTGCCTTGTTGTTTGCATAATCTGAAGTTTTTTATTTTGTCTGTGTTTCTTAAATTTAAATTTTCTTTTAGTTTTCCTATTACTTTTATTCTTTTATTTTCTTTATTTATTCCTAAGGTTATTTGTAAATTTTTGTTTTCTATTAGTTTAAAGCCTTTGTTTGGTTCATCATAATATAGTGAAAACCAATGTTTTTTCCATGATTTGAATTTAGGATATCCTGTTTCATTGTTGAAAAATTTTTTGTATGTTTCTTTCAGTCTTATTGCTGTGTTTTTGAGTGGTGATGAATGTACTGTATTCAAAAAAATAAACTCTTGTTTTAGTATTGGAACTTGATTTCTTAAGTTCCTTCCTGTCAAGAGTTTTTTGTCATTATTATTTTCTTTATAATCTTTTATTGTCATTTCCAAAAGATAATTGTATAGCCAATTACATATTTTAGATTGTCCATCTAGAATTAACTCATCTTCTTTTGTAAAGATAACTTCTATTTTTCTATTGAATATCATTACATTCATTCACCGCCTTCGGCTATTTGAATAGTTCCTTGTTTTCTTGTTGAATTGTTTTTGCCTTATGACTTCTACTGCCATATAGTTTTGCTGAAAATACTGTTATTATTGATAGAACATCTTCTACTA
The DNA here is from genome assembly GCF_900155565.1 of Anaerosalibacter sp. Marseille-P3206. Classification (NCBI taxonomy): domain Bacteria; kingdom Bacillati; phylum Bacillota; class Tissierellia; order Tissierellales; family Sporanaerobacteraceae; genus Anaerosalibacter; species Anaerosalibacter sp. Marseille-P3206. The sequence continues at coordinate 1,997,094 of NZ_FUHM01000002.1, read as the reverse complement.
GTTCTTTTTCATAAGTTTTATCTTCTGTATAATTTATTATTTCAATTTTAACACCATTAAAGTCACACATTTGTTCTATTATGTCGTATCCAAATCTTATTAATCTGTCTTTATAATTAATTACAATCCTGTCAATTTCTCTTTCGCATATTAATTTTATTAGTTCTTTTAACCCTTTTTTATTGTAATTTAAGCCACTTCCTATGTCTTTGATTATTTTAAATTGATATCCTCTTGCACTACAATAATCACTTACTGTTTTAATTTGCCTTTCTAAATCTTCTTTTTGATCTGATGAAGAAACTCTATCTTCCCTTCATCTTCCCATCTTCTTAGAGTTGATTTTGCAACTCCTAAATATTCACTTGCTTCTTTTATAGTAAGTTTTATGATAATCACCCCTTACTATAAAGTATAGTATAAATTTATTTAATATGCAATGTTTTTAAGTAATTTTAATTAGTTTTAAGTATACTGTTTTAATCCCCCGGCACTAACTTACTAACTTTTGGCTATTCCTAATTGATAAACCGTTGGATTAGTATTAGATTTTACAGTTAGTAGTTTGTGTTTTGAATCATAAGAACAAATATATCTAGTATAAATGGTAGCATATAAAAAACCTGATAACAGCTACTTCTAGCCATTATCAGGTTTTTGTTTGTTCTAACTCCAAACAAAAAGAACCGTCCCTAGTGTTTGAAAGTCATCTCAACAACTAATCTACCTATTTTCAGAATAATACTTTTGTTTTGGACTTGTTGGTTTATTTGGTACTGTTAATTTTAATAATCCTCCTTTTATCAAAGGGTTTAAAATACTTTTTCTAAAGTGATCACGATTTTTAAAGTTCATAAATTCTTGCATTTCATTTCTAGTTCTAGGTATTGTACAAAATTCAAGTAATTTCTCAGTATCTTCATCAGCTTGCATGGTAGCTTGCATGCAAGCTTGGTCATTAGCCTCAGAAACAAGAGGTATTATTGTTTTAAATACATCTTCTTCTATAAATACTGGATCGGCTCCTGAATAGATTCTATTATATTTGAAAATATTCCTAACTCCTGAACCTAGTTCATCACTCCACGCCGTAGGTTGCGAACTTATAGCTCCCTTTGGTCGCTATAAGTCTCGCCAACCCTGACAGGGGTAACACCATCAATTTCATCTGCGTTTACACTTGATGAAATTGGGTGTTACTCCCACTCTTTATTTTATATTATCAAGTATATGGTAAAGCTTTTAATTTAGGCATTATTTAACAGTTCATTTATGTTCTATTCATCTGATTTGGATACATTTATAATTTATTTTACCCGTTCCAGTCCCAGTTCCGGTCAACTATTTACATAAATAAATCTTATAATGTTAACTTCTTTTCTTCGCTTATTGCTATTCCTGCGTCTCCCCATATATCCTTAATATCTTCATCATAAGCTTTGTATACTTCTAATACAAATTTCTCATCACTCGTTTTCGCTTCTACTCTTTTCAAAATTAAATCCACATCAGCTTTACTAGTGAAAGCTTCTAAACTTTCTTTACTAATAGAATATGTATAACCTCCTGTTCCAACAGATATATTTATCATATCATTCAAGAACCTAAATATATTTGCTTCGCATATAATTACCTTAATATAACTCTTAATTTTGTCTTGTTCTTCTTTATATGCATGATATATGCCCCATATGTTTTTTGGCATATAATTGATATCCTCATACAAATTTATATTATTTTTCAATATATCTTCTGCCATTTTTTTGATAGTTTCTTCCAATAATTCTTTTCTACCATTAATATTAATGTTTTCTTTATCACTGCTGAACCAATATGACACATCTTGTAAAAATCTCAATCTACTATACTCTTTCATGATAGATTCTAAAAAATTCACATATTCATGGTTTGAAATTTTATTTAATAAGGCGTGGATAATTACTGCCACCCTACTTCTGGCACTTAAAGCCATAAATTCTCGCGAATCATCTATAACCTCAACATTATTAAAAAGTATCTTTACAAAATCATATATATTTTCTTGCTCAAAATCATCCACGTATAATTGCACTCTCTCAAAAATTTCTTTGTGATATGAATAATGAACTGAGCTTAATATCTCTTCTAATAATATATTCTTGTTTATTAATGGTTGCTGCTTATTAATTTTATTAATAAAGTTTTCTACTATACTTCCTATTTCTGTATAAGCATTGCTTGTCTCGGTGAAATATAAATCAAAATATTTTGCACTAGATATTCTTCTTAGTTTAGATATAATTATGTAATCTGGATCTTTTGATATGATGTTCCCAGTATATACTAAGTCCTGACTGTTATTATACTTATTTACATATGGAAATATTTCCCCTAATATCTCTCTATAATTTTCATTGTCTGAATTCCTAAATAAATCCTCCAAAAAGGCTTTTCCTTCAGAATTGAATTTTTCTCTATTATAAATAACTTTGTAAACTTGGTGGTCATACATTTGATCATGAGATATAAAATATTCTTTATTATCATGTATGGCCTTATATAAAGGGAAATTGAACATTTTTATATATTCCATTATTAATAAATCCTTTTTATATAAAAAATGTCTAGTCTTAAAGCTAAGATTAACTGCTGAATTTATAAATCTTTTAAAATCTCTTACATCTAATCTTTTATTAGAGATAAATCTAATAAAGGAATTATAATCACTTAAATTTTCTTCACTCTCACCATACATAGCTAGTAACTTTTTCAAAGAAGTTGCATATAGATTCGATAAAACAGATTTATCTATTTCTGGAATACGAATTTGTAAATTTATAATTTTCTTTAAGTATTCATAGTCTATACTGAAGTCCCTTTTGAATATTTCTCTGACCCTTTTATCATCAAAAGATAATACATAAGTTATTCTTTCAAAATCTAAAATGCTGCCAACTAGTTTAAACAATAAAATTACATTTTCTTTTTCTGCTCTATCTATATTATCAACAAAAAATACAAATTTTTTCCTGCTAAATTTTAAATAATTATTGATCTTAGATTTCATATTAACAGCACTATTTTCAAAGAAAACAGATTTTATTAAACTACTCTTGTTTGTTCCTAAAACCAGTTCAGATAGGTCTTCTGCTATTTTATCTGTAAATAAACTACTGTATTTAAAACCAGACTTTTGAAGAATTAAATTAAACATATTTAATAGTAAAGTATTCTCATCCCCATAAATCCATGGATCAAATTCATCTATTACAACAACGTCTTTATTATCTTGAAGAATCATTCTTTTTACATTTTTTATTATTGTAGTCTTACCACTGCCCCATTCTCCTTCTAAACTAATCACAAATTTGCCATCTGGATTAGTTGATATAATAGCATCATATAGATAATTTATTATCTTACCCCTATTTAGCAAGTCATAGTCGACATCCTTTTCATCTAATAAGATGGGCTTTCCCTCTAACACTCCAATATTCCCGTCATACAAATCTTTTAGATCCACTATGTTTGACGTATATTCTTTTGATTGCTTTTTAGCTATATTATATTTGTAATTACGAATAGCCCCAATAATCAGAATTAATACTAAGGAGACTCCCAATATAATAAATTTATATAGATATAGCTCATCCATTAAATAAATCAAAGTTGTATATATCAATATGCTAAATAATTTAACACAAATTATAGCATCTATACGATTAATTGATTGTATTTTGAACATATCTAAAAGACCATTCTCTATTACAGTTAATCCAATTAATATTACAATAGCTATTGACATCAAGAGAATCACAGGGAAATCATATTTAGTTATTAGTTTTGTTGGAATATCCAAGATGTCTAAAATAAGTAAACTAAATGATATAACAACAGATATTTTGATTTGTTTTATGATAGAATAATTTTTATTTACTTCACAAAAATAGTTTTTCATAGTGCCTCCTATCCACATATATCTTATAAAAACTGCTTTTATTACTCTCTGCAGTTTTCTAACCTTATTATTTGATTTAATTAACGATAATCCCTTAGAACAGCTTATCACACTTTTTATTTTGCTTATTACTATATTTAAAGTTATAGTTCTATAATATATAAAAATCCAGCTTAAGACAAGTTTTCTATTTGCATAATTTATTAGCTCCAGTTTTGTAATCGTGGTGTTTTCTTAATATTTTAGTAACAAATGTTATTATATAAATTAAAATTGACAGCTATATTATTTTAATTATCAATAAAGGTTTCTGCCGTAAATAATTCTCAGATCCAAATAAATATTAATATACTTGTTTTAATAAATTTTATTTTACCATAGATAAACAAGTATGCTCTGGAATTTAAAATTATTGGCTGATATAATAAAAAGTAATATATCCTAGGGAGGTGAATTGTTTGGAATTGAAAACGTTTTTTGACTTTTGTTCTGGTATCGGAGGAGGAAGACTGGGGTTAGAAAATTGTGGCCTTGAATGTGTAGGATCATCTGATACTAGTAGGCTTGCAAATATTACTTATGATCTTTTGTTTCCAAACAAAAATGATAAAAATTATGGTGATTTAAAAAAATTCGATCCTAAAGTATCACCTAAATTTGACCTGCTAATAGCTGGATTCCCATGTCAAAGTTTTTCAGTTATAGGAAGACAAGCAGGAACTAAAGATCCTAGAGGTCAAATTATTTATTACCTAATGAATATTTTGGAAAAAGCTGAGCCTCTGGTATTCATTTTAGAAAATGTAAAAGGTCTTATAAGTCACGATGGTGGTAAAACATTTAAAGAAATAATAGTGTCATTATCAGAAATTGGATATTCAGTATTTTATAAGATTCTCAATAGCATTGACTATGGAGTACCACATATGAGACAAAGGGTTTTTATAGTTGGTTTTCGTAAAGACTTGGATATTGGTTCTCAAGATTTTTCTTGGCCTGTCCCTAAGGCAAGAGTAAATATATCAGATTTCTTATTTCCTGAGGATAATGAGATGAGTCCTGATGATAAAAGATGGTTCTATTACAAGTATCTTAATAACGAAAAAAACAAAGGAAAATTTGATATCAATAATATTTTAAACCAAGATAATTTAATTGTAGACACTAGAATGTCAGATTTAAGACTCTATATTAATAGAATGCCAACTTTAAGGGCACATAGAGATGGGATTTACTATGTTAAAAATAAAAAGGTGTATTATTTGACAGGTGCGGAGGCATTATTATTTCAAGGATTTAACCACGAACATGTATCCCGTGTTAAAAACAAAGTAACTAATAGGCATTTACTGATGCAAGCAGGTAATGCAATGACAGCAAATGTTGTTGAAGAAATAGGAAGGTCCATATTAAAAACACTCTCAGGAGGTAAATAGTAAATGGAAAATTGGAGAAAATTTGAATTGGAATGCGTGGACTATTTAAATAAAACCTACGGAAATTACTTCAGTCACTTAGGATTCAGTGACTCGACCACAAGTGATATAGAATACAAAAAGGATGAAAAGTCTTTTTATATTGAAGCAAAGATGCCCTCAGCACAAAGTGGACAATTTGTTTTATTACCGGATTCTGATAAAAAGGAGTTTGTATTCTCACCAAGAAATAAAAGTAAAATTGATGAAAATGTTCAGTTTATTATAGACCACATGAACAAAAACTTTTCTAAATATGAAAATGCTGGAACTAGGGGAGAGGAAATATATCTTCCACAAGATCTTTTTAGCAATTGGATTATTAGTAATTATAAGAATCAAGGTGTAGAATTTTTTATAACAAAAGAGAAAGACTTCATAATATTCCCTATTGAACAGTACAGCCAATACTTTAAAATAAATTGCAATTTTAGAGTTAAAAAAAGTGGATCAAGCAATGTTCCTAAAAGTCGCCAAAATGATGTTCTCAATCAATTGAGTAACATGAATATAGAATTTGTTCTGTTAGATAACTTCATGATTAAATCAACTCAGTCAATTAATAACATAAGATTTTCTATAGCAGACTCCGATTATATGATTAGAAAATATGATGATGATACTTACAGAATTAGAAAGCTATCAAATACAAATAACCCCAATGTTATTTTTAGTATTAAATTAATTAAAGATCAAGATAAATTTGATTTAGAAAAATTTAAATCAAGATTGTAATAAATCCCCCCTAAATCATTATATAGATTTAGGGGGTAAAAGTTTAAGCACTATATATTATTAGACTAAGTCTATCTTCTAGGCTTTCCAAATATATTAGATAATTTTCTTATTGGTTTAAATAATAGCTAATTGCTTAATACCACTATATTCACAATTTAAAGCTTCTCCTATTTGTTCTGTAATAAGCTGCAAAACATCTACTACTACAGAATTTCCTAATTGTTTATAAGCTTGGTTTTTATTGGGGTGCAATTTATAAGTATCAGGGAAACCCATAAGTCTTGCACATTCACGAGGATGTAGTCTTCTAGTCTTACCATCAATTAGATATCCACCAGTTTTAGAAAATATACCTCCACCATATGCAGATAATGTTATAGCAATACCTTTAGGGGAGTAAATTCTTTCTCCTTGACCACCTTTTCCAACACTACCTACACGAATTGTAGAATTAGAATTTCTGGTAGTTTTTGCCTTATCGTTTAGAACTAAATCATCCCTTTCAATAATATACTCTAAAACTTCTTCATTTGGTAGTAAGAAGTCCTCTACATATCTTTCTAATTTGATGGGTTTAGGAAATATAAAAGTTTCTCTTTTGACATCCTCCCTAAAACAAACCATATAAATACGTTCTCTTTTTTGAGGCACCCCATAATGAATAGGATTTAGTACTTCGTAATCAAAACTGTATCCTAGTTCTTGCATAGTTTCTTTTACTACTCTTAATGTATTACCCCCATCATGAGTAGCAAAATTTTTCACATTCTCTAAAAATACAACCATAGGTTTTTTTTCTTTTACTATTCTAGCAACATCAAAAAATAAAGTACCCCTGCTATCTTCAAATCCTTTTTGTTTTCCACTAATAGAAAATGCTTGACAAGGAAAGCCAGCACATAAAATATCATGATTTGGAATATTCTTCTCATCTACCTGTGTTATATCTCCATCAGGTATTTCATTAAAATTCAAGTTATAAGTTTCCTGAGCATATTTATCCCATTCGTTAGAATAAACACATTGTGCACCAAAAGATTCAAGGGCAAGTCTAAACCCACCTATTCCTGCAAACAAATCTATAAATGTATATCCTTTTAGTGTTTTTTTATTTATATCAAGCATAATTGCCTCCTTTTTTAAAATACACCTCTAAATAATTATATCAAACTTCTTGTCTTTTTACACCTGCAAGGAGTTGCTACTATATTTTCTCACCAAGATATTTTGTATCTTCATTATCTCTTTCGATATATTATCATTTTCCTTTTTTAAATCCTCAATATCTTCCCTGTAAATTATTCCTGTAGTGTTTACTCTTTTAGCTATCTGATTTAAGTTGCTAGAATTCTTTCCTATAAGAGTTTGTATCCTTCTAAATTCATTCATATCAATTACAAATATAGGAGCCTCCATAACGCATTTCCTTATAAAGTGGCCCATTGATTTTGATTTGGACAGTTCTAATTTTTTCTTAAAAATTTCTTTTTCTTCCTTGGTTAACTTGATTTCAATCCTTTCATTCCTATATCTATTAGTCATATTATTCTCCTTTACTTTTATATTTTCAACTGGGTCTTAGGGGTTACCCCTAAATCCTTCTGATAAGAACAAGTAGAAAATTGAATAGGATAAAGCGAACCTTAAGGTCAGCTTTATTCTATTTTCTCGTAAGTGTCCGTACACTTACTGTGCTTGCTACTAAAGTTTTAATAGGCACAGGGGAGTGTAACTGTAACCTAGGATTTCAAAAGTCCTCAAATAAGGCAAGTCTTTTTTTATAAAACCTCACTAAGCCTTGATATTACTAGGATTCAATTTCTATCAGACTAATTCTAATAGTTTTAAAAGTACAGTTACAAGTTACAAGGTTACAGACTGTTTCTAGCCAATCACTATCGCTCTTGGGAAACAGGTTGCATTAGACCTACTAAAGCTCATTTCATTCGCTAAGTTAGGTCTTAAACACAGTTATAATTTATCTATAATATCTTCATTACTACCTGTGCCCATTATTATTTGTTCGGACTGCCACTCTTTTGGTGTATCAACATTATCTACTTCTACAAAATCTTCTTTTATACTTTCCTTTCTCTCATAATAAAGCTTTACAGGTATAGATACTCCACTAGGAGAAATCCTTTTAGTCTTTGATGATCTGATAGCCTTCCATTCTGGAAAGTAGTTGTCCATTATTTCAGAGAAGGATTTTGATTTTATTTGATAGCCTTGCATGGCCAATTCCTTGAAGCAAACTAGGTTAGGCTCTTGACTTCCTGGCTTATACTCTTCTAGAAAATACCTAATATCTTCCACATCTGGATTGAGGTATTTAAATTTTTCTTGCTCCTGATAAAAATCTTTTAGCAATTCTTTCGGTAAGGTCCAGGAGTGTTTCTTTTCTTTATAAAGTTTATATCCATAGGCCAAGGCCTGGTTGAAATCTTCTCTAATGGAATCCAAATAATCTTTTTCTGATTGATTTCCTTGATAATCCTTGTCAGGGTAAATAGCCTTTTTTCTTTTTTCCTTAAAACATTCTATTGGTAGATACCTTCTCTCGCCAGTATGGTCATTTAAAAAAGTTCTTTCATTCAAAGTACCAATTAAAATACAAGTCCTAGGAACATCCGTTGAGAATTTTTCATAGGGGATTCTTATTCTATCGCTTAATTTAGATAAAAATGATTTTGCTTCATTAGCTGATTTTGCATTTCTTAAGGCTACAAATTCTTCAATTTCTACTACAGTCTTTCCCATTAAGTTCATAACAGCATCCTTACCTTGAATATTTTCAATGGTACAAAACCAATCATCTCTTATAGCCAAATATCTAGCAAAAGTAGACTTTCCTATTCCTTGTCCACCTACTAAGACCATCATTTCATCAAACTTGGCTCCTGGTTCAAAGACTCTTTTAATCAAACCTAAAATCATATGCTCCATAATCCAAGAATTAAGTTCTGTATCTTCAGCTCCTAGATAAGTTGGTAGGAGTTTAGCTATGGCATTTCTATCTCCCTTCCAAGTAAGATTTTTTAGATATTGTTCTGGTGGACTTATTTCATATTGATTAGCAACAAAGCGAACTGCATCCCACATTTTATTAGCATTGTAATTAAGTCCAAAATGCTTTTCTATTTCAAGTCCTAGCCTGTTATTTAATGAGTCATCCCATAGTCTAATTTGATTTGGTTTTATACTTTTTTCCCCTATGATCTTACCTTGGAATTTAATTTCATTGGTAAATTTATCATAGAAGATTTGTCCTTCATATATCTTCTTAGCCTTACAATATTTTGGGTTAAGGAGTACTGTGACAATATTTCCTGTAATCTGCTTTACGTTACCTTTTACTGTTTTCTGTAAATCAATTAAAGAGTAGGACTGGTCTATTTCAGGAAAAGCTAGTTTAAACTCTTTCATAGGCCCTAATCCTTGTCTTATATTCAAAATGCCCGCTCCAGTCAAAGGCTACAAAATTCCCAAGGCCTAAGACCTTATCTATGGTCTTTTCTAAATAGTCAAGATACTTTCTATCATCGCTTCTCTTTTGACCGCTTCCTAGACGGTTTAAAGGGGTCATTAAAAATAGGTCTTTCATTAAGTTAGGATTTCCATCTGTATAGTTTCTAGCAAGTAGTAGAAAGGTAAAGTCATCTCTGCTATGGTCACCTGTTAGGCTAGCTCCTGAGATAAGCATACTTGCCTTGCTATTGGTTCTTTCCATGGTGGTTAGTATTTCATCTAGGCTTAGGTCATCAAGTCTAGAAAACTTGTTTAAAGGCTCATACTTGTATTCTCTAATTTGTTTTAAGGTGGATTCTTTCTCCTGTGTCCATTTCTTGTAAAGCTTATTTAATTCATCTTCTTTATCTAAAAGTTTATTACTTCTAGGAAAGAAGGAGCCATCTCCAATATTTCCTGTAAGAGCTATATATCTATTTTTCTTGTATATCTCAATTCCCTGACTTGATAGATTTAGGTTGTCTGGTATTGTTCCCTTTGCAAAAATATGGATTCCCTTGCCTGATTGAGATAATTCCATATAAGTTCCTGCAAAGTTCTCTACAACTTCTTTGGCCATAGGAGTTAGCTTTCCATCTTGAATTGCATGGTCTAAGTCTATACAGATAATCCTATCTTCCTCCACTAAAACAAAACCTAGAGGTTCATTCATAGTCTTAGCTTCATTGAAAGCTATCCATCGTTCTGGATGATTCCACTCGTTAGCTTTTCCATCAATTAGGGAAAAAGGAAGTTTGGCTACTTTACCATTTAATTCTTCCTTTCTCCAACCTACAAATCTTTTTAATTTTTTCATTTCTTCTGGTATATATTTATATTTTTCCATTCATTTTACCTCCTTATGCTATTCAAAACAGACCCCACATGGTAAAATGAATTTGGTAGAAACATTCCATATGGGGTGTGCCTTTAGCCTTTGTGCTAAAGGCTTTTTTCTTTTTTGATTTCATAGTAAATCTCTATTAAAAACCTTAAAATCTCTTGGTCTTCCTCTTTTAATCTTCCATATTTCTTTACAACTTTTGCTAGTCTAAATATTTCTAGAGCAAATTTATCTTCAAGTCTATAATCAGCCTTAATAGACACAGGAGGCGATGTTAATGAACTTATAATATAATCTTGCTTAGTAAGGCCACTTATTTCTACTTTTCTATCTAATAACTCAGCTTCTTCCCCTGTTGCTCTAAAAGAAATTATCTTATTTCTCTTTCTTTTAACTTGTTTTTTTATTTCCTTACTCATCTTCATCCTCCAATAATTTTTCCCATTCATCATCTAAGTTGCTTTTTCTTATAATAGATAGGGAGTTAGCCATATCATTTTGTTTGCTTGGGAATAAGTGGGCATATCTATAGGTTATATCAATAGATTCATGTCCTAATCTATCTGCTATAGCTATTGCCGAATAACCTAATTCAATTAATAAAGATACGTGGGAATGTCTTAGATCATGAACTCTAATTCTCTTAACTCCAGCTTTTTTGCTTCCCCTAGTCATTTCATGGTGCAGGTAGGACTTGGTAATTGGAAATAATAATTGATCCTCCTTTAGCTTGTATATTCCAGCCATATATTTTTCCATTTCTTCTGCCAAAAAGTCTGGCATAACAACAGTCCTAATACTCTTCTTTGTCTTTGGCTCTGTAATTGTATTTTCACCATCAATTCTTTGTAAAGATTGATTTATCCTTATAGTATTATTGGTAAGATTAAATTTTTCCTTTGTTAAGGCCAGTAATTCACCTGTTCTTAGTCCACACCAATACAAAATTTGAAAAGCGTGGAAAGATAAAGGTTTGTCTTTAACTTCCTCTATAAATTTGTCATACTCTTTTTCAGTCCAGAACTTCATCTCAGAAGCTTCCTTTTCTCCAATAGATCCAACATCCCTTGCTACATTAGATTTTAGATTATAATATTTACAAGCATGATTTAGGACACTACTTAATTGAGCATGTATTGTTCTTAAGTAGGTCTGGGAATATTTTTTGCCTTTTTCATCTTCCTCTTTCATTAATATATTTTGCCATTTAACTATTGTCATTTTAGTAATTTTATTAACTTGAAGATCTCCTATATAGGGAATAACCTTTGTCCTTATTATTTGTTCCTTAGTTCTCCAAGTGTTTTCTCTTAATCTTGGTCGCATATCTTTTTCATACACCTTAAAAAACCCATTAAATGTCATATCAAGATTTCCAGCTTGCTCTCTTAAAAAATCTTCTTCCCATTTTAGAGCTTCTTTTTTTGTTTTAAATCCTCTCTTCTTTTTATTAATCTTTTCACCACGCCAATTACTATAGGTGAATTTAGCAAACCAGGTGCCATTTCCACTTTCATCTCTATAAGCTCCCACTACTAGGCCTCCTTTCTTACTTGGTAACAATACTTGTCCAAGAAATATTGTCTATTAATTTTGCCTCTTTGAACTCTATAGCCTAGTTCAACTAGTTCTTGATTCATTTCATTTATTATTTGATAGGCTGTAGTTCTGCTAACTTCTAAAAAATCCTGAACTTCTTTTGCGTTCATAAAAATCTTATTCATTTTTTTCTTCCCCCTTGTGTTTTTATTTATAAGCTTCTCATCAATGAATAAATGACGAGCATCAATTTGGTTGCCTTATAATTAAATAGCACAATTTCGTGCTATTTAATTATATATTATCAGCACGCTTCCGTGTTGTCAAGTTTTATTTATTATAATTAAAATTTATTTCTTGTATTACAATGGGTTTGCTTGATTTTGTAATAGTTCACTTTTGTTGCTATTGATGATGTTTTATGATAGAATAAATAAAAATACTTTTTAAAGGAGTTCCAAATGATTTCAGGTGAAAAGCTAAAAAAGTTAAGATTACTTAGAGAATTGACACAGAAGGAATTAGCTATAAAATCAGGACTTACAGATTCTGCTATAAGGAATTATGAATTGGGTTATCGTTCGCCTAATAAGGATCAATTAATAAAAATAGCCCAAGTTTTAGACTGTGATGTATCTGCCTTAATTGACCATACTCCTATTTCTAATTTTGAATTTATGCAAATACTTTTTGATTATGAGGAAGAGTTAAAAATCAGACCCCTAGTAGAAGATTCTACAATAGGGCTGCTTTCCCATGATATGAATTTAAATGATTTTCTAACTGAATGGGATGAAATTAGAAAAAAACACTATAACGGAGAAATTACAGATGAAGAATTTGAGGATTGGAAGCTCTCATATCCTAAGAAGTCTAGACTGGAAAAATAATTATTAAACTATAAACATATAAGCTCATTTTAAACTGGTGGAAATCGACTAGTTTATAAATAATTCAATACTAAGCATATAATCCAATTTTAACCCCATCGAATTCGATAGGTTTAAAGTGCTTCATAAGCAAATTCATAACCCAAGTTTTAAACGTGTCGAATTCGATGCCTTTAGAAATCTGTTTAGATTTCAAAAATAAATATACATACAAAAACACCATAGATTCTTTTAATAAGATTTCTATGGTGTTTCTACTTGTAATCCACTTGATATTATTTCTTGAGTTATTCCAAAAAACTTTTTTACCCAATTTCGTTCCAGTCGAGAACTTTAATCCTCTACAAATATTGGTTTTATCAGCTTTCTTGTTTATTTTTTACTACTCCCACTCAATCGTTGCTGGGGGTTTGCTTGTTATATCGTATACTACTCTGTTTACATTATCTACTTCATTTACTATTCTGTTTGAAATCTTTTCTAGTACGTCTAGGGGTATCTTAGCCCAATCTGCTGTCATACCGTCTATGCTTGTTACTGCTCTAAGCCCTACTGTATAGGAATAGGTTCTTTCATCTCCCATTACTCCTACACTTCTTATATTAGGTAACATTGCGAAGTACTGCCAGATTTCTTTGTCTAAACCTGCTTTTTTGATTTCATCTCTAAAAATATAATCTGCTTCTCTTACAATTTTAAGCTTATCTTCAGTTACTTCTCCAAGAACTCTAATAGCCAATCCTGGCCCTGGGAATGGTTGCCTATCTACTACATCACTAGAAAGTCCTAGTTTTCTTCCTACTTCTCTTACTTCATCTTTAAACAATTGTCTAAGAGGCTCTACTAATGTAAAGTTTACATCCTCAGGAAGTCCACCTACATTGTGATGACTCTTGATAACAGATGATTTACCAGTACCACTTTCAACTACATCAGGGTATATAGTACCTTGAACAAGATAATCTATTCCTGTCAATTTTCCTTGTTCTTCTTCAAATACCCTTATGAATTCTTCACCAATAATCTTTCTCTTTCTTTCTGGTTCAGTAACTCCAGATAATTTATTTAAGAATCTTTCTCTAGCATCTACTGCTATAAGATTCATATGGAATTCTTCTCTAAATAGTTTTACAACTTCTTCTGCTTCATTTTTTCTAAGTAAACCATGATCTACAAAAACACAGACTAAATTGTCTCCTATAGCTTCATGGACTAATACTGCTGCTACAGATGAATCTACTCCACCTGAAAGAGCACATATAGCTTTTCCGTCTCCAATTTCATTTTTGATTTTATCTATGGATTTTTTAATGAAATCTTCCATAGTCCAATCAGGTGAACATCCACATATTTCATATAGGAAGTTCTTTAGTATTTCTCTTCCACCTTGTGTATGTTCTACTTCTGGATGAAATTGAACTCCATACAATTTATCTTCTACATTTTCCATAGCTGCCACTGGGCATAGTGGAGTACTTCCAACTATACTAAAACTATTTGGAGCCTTTTCAATAAAATCTGTATGACTCATCCAAGTAGTTATCTCATCTTCTAATCCTTTGAATAATAAGCTAGAGTTATTAACATATACTTGTGTTTTTCCATATTCTCTTGTAGAAGCTCTAGATACCTTCCCACCTAGAGTTTCAGCCATAAGTTGGCTGCCATAGCATATTCCCAATACTGGAACTCCTAGTTTAAATACTCCCGCATCACATTTTGGAGAGTCTTCTCCATAAACACTGGCAGGACCTCCAGAAAGAATTATTCCTTCTGGATTCTTTTCCTTTATCTTTTTAATAGGATAATCATAAGGAACAATTTCACAATAAACTTTTGATTCCCTTACTCTTCTTCCTATAAGTTGACTGTATTGACCGCCGAAATCTATTACTAAAATCAAGGCAAAACCTCCCTTTATCTATCTAACGCTATAGTTTGGAGCTTCTTTTGTTATATGAATATCATGAGGATGGTTTTCTATAAGTCCTGCCCCACTTATCTTCACAAATCTAGCTTTTTGGTTTAATTCTACTAAGGTTTTAGCACCTACATAGCCCATTCCTGATCTCAATCCACCCATTAATTGATATACTACATCTCCTAGTGGTCCTCTATAAGGAACTCTTCCTTCTACTCCTTCAGGAACTAATTTCTTAGTATCTTCTTGGAAATATCTATCTTTACTGCCTGCTTGCATTGCTGACAAAGATCCCATACCTCTATATACTTTAAATCTTCTTCCTTCATAAAGTTCTTCTTCTCCTGGACTTTCACTAGTTCCAGCAAATAGTGAACCAATCATAACTACATTAGCTCCTACTGCAAGAGCCTTTGTTATATCTCCAGAATACTTAATGCCACCATCTGCAATAATAGGTATTTCATATTCCTTAGCTACTTCTACACAGTTAAGTATTGCTGTGATTTGAGGTACACCAATACCTGTTACTACCCTAGTAGTACAAATTGAACCAGGTCCTATACCTACTTTTACTGCATCAGCTCCAGCTTTGATTAAATCAAGTGTAGCTTCACCAGTTGCAACATTACCAGCTATTACTTGAAGATCTGGATATTCTGTTTTTATTCTCTTAACTGCTTTTATTACTCCTTGAGAATGTCCATGAGCTGTATCTACAACTATTACATCTACTTTTGCTTTAACTAGTGCAGCAACTCTTTCCATCATATCTTCAGTAACTCCAACAGCTGCACCTGCAAGAAGTCTTCCTGAGCTGTCCTTTGCTGAATTTGGATATTGAATAGATTTTTCTATGTCTTTAATGGTAATGAGACCTGAAAGCATATAATTTTCATCTATTAATGGAAGTTTTTCAATCTTGTGTTCCTTCATTATTTCTAATGCTTCATCCATAGAAATATCTTGAGTAGCTGTTACTAAATTATCTTTTGTCATAACATCATTTATCTTTTTAGATGTATCTTTTTCAAATCTAATATCCCTATTAGTTATAATACCTACAAGCTTTCCATCTCTATTTGTAATAGGTACTCCTGAAATATGATATCTCTCCATAAGTTCAAGAGCATCTGAAACAATGTGATCTGGGGACAAATAAAATGGATCTGTTATAATTCCATGTTCAGACCTTTTTACTTTATCAACTTCCAAAGCTTGTTCTTCAATAGTCATATTTTTATGGATTATCCCTATTCCACCTTCTCTAGCCACAGCAATAGCCATTCTAGCTTCAGTTACCGTATCCATCCCAGCACTCATAAGTGGTATGTTTAATTTTATCTTTTTTGTTAAATGTGTATATGTTTTTACTTCCTTGGGTAATACTTCAGACTTACATGGCAATAATAGAACATCATCAAAAGTCAAACCTTCTCCGACAAATTCCAAGGTAAACTCCTCCTTTTATTTTTATCTATTCTATAGTATACCACACACGAACAGACATTATTTTTCTTTTTAACTTAACAAATATTTACTACTATGTCAAGAGCAATTTGAAAAACAAGAATATTAAATTAGAACATGGGACGATTCTGTATCAGGATCGCCCCATGTAATGGTTTTTAAGGAAAATACTTATATTAACCCTTAATTAATTCTTTAATTTCCTTTGTATCTAATACTCTACCAACAGTTTTAACCTTTTCATCAATTACTAACGCAGGAGTGCTCATAACTCCATATTTCATAATTCCTGGCAAGTCTTTTACCTTTTCAATTGTTGCTTCAATTCCCAATTCATCTATAGCAGCCTTCACATTTGTCTCCAACTTGCTACATTTAGAGCATCCAGTCCCCAATATTTTTATTATCATATTTCCACTCTCCTTTTATCTTAATTTCATTTCCTCTTTAAATATACTGTTCCAAGCATTAAATATCGGTCTTATTATTTGTGGACCAATCTTAGATATTATAACTAATTGAGATATTTCTTCATTTTTATCAGTTGGTTTGTAGTCAATAATATTTCCAACTACATCAACTTGATTCCACCCATCTTCCAACTTGAAAAATCCCTTTATTCTATAACTGTCTTTTTTGATTTCATTGATAAATCTTGATAGTTCATCTTTATTTACTTCTCCTTCAAATGTCAAAGTAAGTGTTTTGGGTTTTGTCTCTGGAGTGTTGGTTGTATCTTCATTTTCTACCCATTGGTTTTTCATTAAATCTTCTTCTAAAAATTTGTAATTAAGCTTTCCAAAAGCTGTTGTCTCAATATTAACTTTATTATTAATCTTTCTAATTACCTCAATTATTTTAGTCAGTGTTTCCTCATCTATCAAATCAACTTTGCTAATTACAGCCAAATGGCAATGTTTGATTTGCCTTTCTACTGTTTCTAAATCTTTTACTTGTTCTAAAAAGTTTACTCCATCAACTAAACATATGGCCCCTTTGTACTCATATACATCCCCTTTAACAGATTTTACTCCATCTAGAATATCTCCAATATTTGAAGGATCTGCTAATCCAGAGCTTTCAACAAAAAGATACTTTAGATTCTTATCTGCCAACTCCACCATTGCCTGTGCAAAATTTAGTTTCAAGCAAGAGCAAAATATTGAACCTCTGTTTATCTCTACTAGCTCCATACCTTCCTTCTTAATAATATCCCCATCAATCCCTATCTTCCCAAATTCGTTCATTATAACTCCAACACTTTCCCCAGAAAGATCATTTAGGATATTAGTTAGTAATGTAGTTTTTCCTGCACCTAAAAAACCTGTTAATAAATATAGATCTGTTTTTTCACTCATTTTTTTCACCTCATCCTATATAAAAATATATGAATATAGATTAAATGAATAACCTATTATGATTATTCCAATAGTCACTATAATTATAAATAACGCCAACAATTTTGATTTAATAACTTTGCTTAACATTATCATTGATGGTAGTGAAAGAGTAGTTACTCCCATCATAAAGGATAATACCGTTCCTAAGCCCACTCCTTTGCCTACTAAAGCTTCTGCTATAGGAAGAGTACCAAATATATCAGCATATATTGGAATCCCAATAAAGGTTGCTAAAAACACTGCAAATGGATTATCTCCACCTACTACTTTTTCAATAACTGTTTGTGGAATCCAATTGTGAATTGCTGCTCCAATTCCTACTCCAAGTAATATATAAATCCAAACTCTATGGACTATGTCTTTTACTTGACCTTTTGCAAACTTCACTCTATCTTTTTTAGTTAACTCTTCTATTTCTACATCTCCAGCCTGTATTCCCCATACATAATCTTCAACATATTTATTCATATTTAATTTGTCTATAATAGTGCCTCCTACAACTGCAAGTATAAGTCCTACAATTACATAGGCAACTGCAATCTTTACTCCAAAGAAGGATACTAATAGTAAGAATGAGGCTAAATCTACAAGGGGAGATGATATTAGAAAAGAAAATGTAACTCCTAATGGAAGCCCTGCAGAGGTAAAACCTATAAAAAGTGGTATGCTAGAACAACTGCAAAATGGAGTAATAGTACCAAGTAATGCTCCCAATAAATTCCCCTTTACGCCCTTAACTCTACCTAAAATCTTTTTAGTTCTCTCTGGTGGAAAATAGCTTTGTATATAGGAGATCATAAATATTAGTACAGATAATAGGATGAATATTTTAATAGTGTCATATATGAAAAAGTGAACACTTCCACCTACTTTTGTATCTATGGACATTTTAAAAACATTTTCAACTAATAGCCTTACCAGTTCCCAAAGCCAGTTCATCTTTAATAATTGATCATTTAAAAATCGAAAAACTGCCATAGTCATTCTCCTTCCAATTATATTATTTCCCACAGTTTTCTAAATAGGTATCAATATTATTGAGCTTTCCAATATCAGATTTTAATATTGGATAGTCATCTATATTTTCAACTATTTCTTTTATTATTTCACTAAAGATATCTTCTTCTAAACTCAAATAATAATAGATAAATTGCCCTTGCCTTTCATCTTTTACAAATCCCATATCCCTAAGCTTTGCCAAATGCTTAGATACATTGGGTTGAGATATGTCTGTTACTCCACATATTTGGCAAACACAAAGTTTCCCGTGGTAAAGAAGCACAATTATTCTCAAACGAGTGTCATCTGATAGTACTTTGAAAAAATTAATTAATTTATCCATTTGTAACACCCCCTCACTTTAATATAGTATATGCCTATATACGTATATATTCTTATGGTTATATAATATTCTTATTTATTAACATTGTCAACACAAAAAAGGCTTCCTTCGAAATATTTTAAGGAAGCCTTTTTTGCGTCAGAATACCTGACTCACTTTAAGACATTTTTTAAGAATTGGCCTGTATAGGAGGATTTCACTTTTGCTACCTCCTCAGGAGTTCCTGTGGCTACTATGGTTCCACCTTCATCTCCACCTTCAGGGCCCAAATCTATAATATGATCTGCTGTCTTTATCACATCTAAATTGTGCTCTATTACAACTACTGTATTTCCTCCTTCTACTAGCTTATCTAATACTTTTATAAGCTTATGGATATCATCCATATGAAGACCAGTTGTTGGCTCATCTAATATATACAATGTCTTTCCTGTACTTCTTTTACTCAACTCAGTAGCTAGTTTAATCCTCTGAGCTTCTCCACCAGAAAGTTGAGTGGAAGGTTGCCCAAGTTTTATATATCCTAGCCCTACATCATTTAATGTCTGTATCTTTCTCTTAATCCTTGGTATGTTTTCAAAGAATTCTAATGCTTCTTCTACAGTCATATCCAGTACATCGGAGATTGTTTTTCCCTTATACTTTACTTGTAAAGTTTCTCTATTGTATCTCTTTCCTTTACACACTTCACAAGGAACATACACATCAGGTAAAAAGTGCATCTCTATTTTTATTATTCCATCGCCATTACAAGCTTCACATCTTCCACCTTTTACATTGAAACTAAATCTTCCCTTATTGTAACCTCTCATCTTTGCCTCTGGAGTCATGGCAAATACATCTCTTATATAGTCAAACACTCCTGTATAAGTTGCAGGATTAGATCTAGGTGTTCTTCCTATAGGAGATTGGTCTATTTCAATTACCTTATCCAGATTTTCAAGTCCCTTTATCTCCACATGTTTACCTGGCTTTATCTTGACCCTATTTAACTTTTGAGCCAAACTCTTATACAATATTTCATTTATCAAACTACTTTTCCCAGAACCAGATACTCCAGTAATACATGTGAAAACACCTAATGGAATTTCTACATCTATATTTTTTAAATTGTTTTCCTTAGCTCCCATTATCTTTATGGATTTACCATTAGAACTTCTTCTTTCATCAGGAATTTTGATTTGCTTTCTACCTGATAGGTATTGACCTGTTATAGACTCTTTACTGTTCTTTATATCTTCTAGATCTCCTTTGGCTACAACATATCCTCCATGAAGTCCTGCACCTGGTCCTATATCTACAATATAATCTGCACAATACATGGTATCCTCATCATGTTCTACAACTATAAGGGTATTTCCCAAATCCGTAAGGTTTCTCAAAGTCTTAAGAAGCATAGCATTGTCCCTTTGATGAAGTCCAATACTAGGTTCATCTAGCACATACACAACTCCTACGAGACTAGAGCCTATTTGAGTAGCCAATCTTATCCTTTGAGATTCTCCCCCTGAAAGAGAACCAGCACTTCTTGAAAGAGTTAAATAATTTAGTCCAACATCTTGTAAAAAATTAAGTCTCTCTATTATCTCTTTTAAAACTTGTTCACCTATAATCCTTTGTCTTTCTGTT
Organism: Anaerosalibacter sp. Marseille-P3206; assembly: GCF_900155565.1. Classification (NCBI taxonomy): domain Bacteria; kingdom Bacillati; phylum Bacillota; class Tissierellia; order Tissierellales; family Sporanaerobacteraceae; genus Anaerosalibacter; species Anaerosalibacter sp. Marseille-P3206. The sequence continues at coordinate 1,976,402 of NZ_FUHM01000002.1, read as the reverse complement.
AAATCTAGATTTTTGAAAAATTTTAACGATTCCTTTATAGAAAGATCTGTTACCTCTGCTATATTTAAACCATTTATCTTCACTGCTAATACTTCTTCTTTAAGCCTTTTCCCGTGACAATGAGGACAAGGGTTTTCTATCATGAAACCATCTATTCTCTCCCTCATAAAATCAGAATTGGTTTCCCTATATCTTCTCTCAAGATTTGGTATTATCCCTTCAAAAGTTCCCTTGTAGGACCTAGAACCATTGAAATGGCTTTCAAATTTAAACTCAATTATCCTATTTGTCCCATATAAAAGCTCATCCATAAATTCCTTTGGTGCTTCTTTTAAAGGCTTATCCATACCAAATTTATGATACTCCCCAAGTGTCTTAAAAATCTGATAATAGTAGGTATCCTCTCCTGAATTACTATATGGAGCAAGTCCCCCATCATCAATACTTAAACTTGGATTTGGTATTATCATTTCTTTATCTATTTCCTTATAGTATCCTATTCCATTACAAGTTGGACACATTCCAAAGGGACTGTTGAAAGAAAACATTCTTGGAGAAAGTTCCTCTATAACAACACCACAATCAGGACAAGCTAACTTTTGACTAAAAAGTATCTCTTCTCCATCAATAATATCTATAATAACTAATCCATCAGCAAGCTTTAAAGCTGTTTCAATAGAATCAGCTAATCTTCCCTCTATTCCTTCCTTTACAATCAATCTATCTACTACAACTTCTATATTATGCTTTTTGTTTTTCTCTAATGTTATATCATCAGTAACTTCATGGGTTTCACCATCTACTACTACCCTAATAAAGCCATCCTTTTTTATAGATTCTAATACTTTTTGATGTTCACCCTTTTTCCCTCTCACAATTGGTGCTAAAACTTGAATTCTACTTCTCTCTTCAAATTCCATAACCCTATCTACCATTTGGTCTACAGTTTGGCTAGATATCTCCTTACCGCATTTATAACAATAGGGTGTTCCTATTCTAGCAAATAAAAGTCTTAAATAATCATAAATCTCAGTAACAGTTCCTACTGTTGACCTAGGGTTTTTACTAGTTGTCTTTTGATCAATGGATATAGATGGTGACAGTCCCTCTATATAATCTAAATCTGGCTTCTCCATTTGCCCTAAAAACTGCCTTGCATAAGCAGAAAGACTTTCTACATATCTACGCTGTCCTTCTGCATATATGGTATCAAAAGCTAAAGAAGATTTTCCCGAACCACTTAAACCTGTAAATACTATAAATTTATTTCTAGGGAGCTCCAAATCTACATTCTTAAGATTATGTTCCCTTGCACCTTTGATGATAATTTTATCTTTTGACATTTTTTCACCTCTATTATAACTTCTCTTTTAATTCTACTATCTTATCCCTCAACTCTGCAGCTCTTTCAAAGTGCAACATCTCTGCTTCCTTTAACATTTCTTCTTCTAATCCTTGTACTATTTCTAGTATTTTCTCCTTGGATAATTTTTCAGTAGCATATGTCTCATCATCTTCAACAACCTTTGTTGCTTCTATAACATCTCTAATTCCCTTTACTATAGTCTTAGGAGTAATATTATTCACCACATTGTACTCATTTTGAATTTTCCTTCTTCTATTTGTCTCAAAGATTGCCTTTTTCATTGATTTAGTCATCTTATCAGCATACATGATTACCTTTCCTGATGAGTTTCTCGCTGCTCTACCTATAGTCTGTATCATAGATGTCTCTGATCTTAAAAATCCTTCCTTATCTGCATCCAATATTACAACAAGAGAAACTTCTGGCAAATCCAATCCCTCTCTTAATAGGTTAATTCCTACTAATACATCATATTTACCTAGTCTTAAATCCCTTATTATTTCCATCCTTTCAATAGTATCTATATCAGAATGAAGATAAGTTACCTTAATCCCTATTTCTTTAAAGTAATTTGTAAGATCCTCAGACATTTTTTTAGTCAATGTAGTAATGAGCACTCTTTCATTTTTCTTTTCACGAATTCTAATCTCTTTTACTAAATCATCTATTTGGTTTTCAGTTGGTCTAACTACAATCTCTGGATCTAATAGTCCTGTAGGTCTTATAATCTGTTCAACAATTTTTTCTGAATGCTCTAATTCATATGGTCCAGGAGTGGCACTTACAAATAATATTTGATTTATATGTCTCTCAAATTCATTGAACTTAAGAGGTCTATTATCTAGTGCAGAAGGAAGCCTAAATCCATATTCCACTAATGTAGTTTTTCTAGATTTATCACCTTCATACATACCCCTTATTTGAGGAATAGTCACATGAGATTCATCTACTATTATCAAAAAGTCATCTGGAAAATAATCTATCAATGTATAAGGCTTACTTCCCTTAGGTCTACCACTAATATGTCTAGAATAGTTTTCTATTCCCTGACAATATCCCATTTCCTCAAGCATCTCAATATCATATCTTGTTCTCTGTTCCAGCCTTTGTGCTTCTAACAGTTTATCTTGACTTCTGAGTTCTTTCAATCTTTCATCTAATTCAACTTCAATACTTTTAATAGCCCTCTCTATCTTTTCTGGAGAAGTGGCAAAGTGAGAGGCAGGAAATATGGAAACATGACTTCTAAGTCCTATGATCTCCCCAGTAAGATAGTTTACTTCAACTATCCTGTCTATTTCATCTCCAAAGAATTCTACACGGATGGTATTTTCACTTGAAGAAGCTGGAAATATCTCCAACACATCTCCTCGCACTCTAAAAGTTCCTCTAGTAAAATTTATGTCATTTCTAATATATTGAATATCTACAAGTTTTCTTATGATCTCATCTCTATCTTTTATCATACCTGGTCGAATAGAAACCACCAAATTTTCATAATCAATAGGATCCCCTAATCCATATATGCAAGATACACTTGCTACTATAATCACATCTCTTCTCTCAAATAAAGATGCTGTTGCAGAGTGCCTTAGTTTGTCTATTTCATCATTTATAGAGGCATCCTTTTCAATATAAGTATCTGTTTGGGGTACATATGCCTCTGGTTGGTAATAATCATAATAACTAACAAAGTATTCAACAGCATTGTTGGGGAAATACTCTCTAAATTCACTAGCCAATTGATAGGCCAATGTCTTATTATGTGCTATTACTAATGTAGGCCTTTGAACTTTTTCAATAATATTAGCCATTGTAAAAGTTTTTCCCGACCCAGTTACACCTAGTAATGTCTGATATTTACTTCCACTCATCAAACCTTTAGACAATTTTTCAATTGCTTCTGGCTGATCACCTGTTGGTTTATAACTTGATTTTATCTCAAAATTACTCATATCTTCACCTCATATTTGAACACTAGTTCGAAACATACTTCAATTATAATATATATTAAAATAAAATCAAATAGATTTTAAAGTTTTTTCTCTAAAAAAAAGGACATTGAACTTATTTGTTGAATAGTATAAACTATCTATATAAGGAGGAGGCCGTTTATGAAAAAAATAGTTTTATTAACATTCGTGACATTCTTGATTATAACTCTTACTGCATGCAGCACTAATAAAATTACTGAATTAGAGCCTGCCGAAGAAACAAACGAAGAAATATTAGGATTTAAAATTGAAAAAATATTACTTTCTAAAGGATATCAAACACTAGAACCAAAAGTAGAAACCATTACCAAAGACAATAAAACTAAACTATCTATTAGTTTTGGACTCATAGAATGTTCTGGAGTAACTATAGATAAAATCACCAAAAAAAATAACGAAATAAATATATATACCAATAGACTATTAGAAGATGACAAAACTCAATTAGCAATACCCCAAGCCACTGTACTTCTAGATAAAATTTTAGATGGCAAAACAGATAATTATAAATTTAATATAATAAATAAAAATTATTCTCCTATAGAATTAAAATTTGGAAAAACTGAAATACTCAACAATATTTATGCCCAATTTAAAATTGCGCCAAACTCAATACCAGATGTTAGTCTTATAAGACAAAAAGATAGCTTTGTATGGAATATTGTTTTCAATGGTATATTTGATAGAGGAAATTTACAAGCACCTCTAATAAATTTAAATGTAAAAGCTGATGCCTTAACAGGAGAAATAATCGATTCTGACAAAGACATTGTTTCTGACTATATTGATGATGGAATGATATTAGATTATATACCGAAAAAATATTTGTTATACAAACAGGAAAATTTGAACAATAATGAAACAATTGATGTTCTATGGCTTTATGATTTAGAAAAAAAAGAAAAACATCAGATATACGAAACAAACCATTCTATCTATTTATCAAAATTTAGTCCAGACCACAAGAATATATCTTTAATTGAGAATGATAATGGAGTGACTAATATTTATTTAATCAATATAGGGAAAAAAGTTATACATAAAATAACCCCCGTTGGTCATAGTCATACTTGGAATATGGAATGGAAAAATGCAAACAATCTTTACTTTATAGATAATAGTTCAAAAGGTTCTTCCATAGTATTTTTATATAGTATTAAAGACAACAATGTAGATGAAATATACAAAATTCCTAAAAATATATCTAGTTTTGATATTGAAGATGATTTATTAGTTCTTACAGAATATGATGATAAAAAAATAAATAAAGCTATTTTTATAACAGAAGATGGAGTATCCTTTGATAAGATAGATATAGGTCACAATATAAGTTTTCTAGATAAAAATACTATTGTATATCTAAAAAATATTTCTGACAAAAATGAAGATAAGCTATTCCTTTACAATGTAAAAGATAAAAAGATGAAAACACAAACAGATATCAATGTAATAAACTATTTACAGATAAAACCAGAAGTATTGCTTCTTATAGAAAAAAATAGTTGTGAAAATGATTATAAACTATTGTATTATAATACAGCAAAAGATAAAGTACGAGAAATAGCTAGAATCAATAATGAGAAAATTTACTATGATGAAGAATTGAACAAAGGATATATCTCACTTTCACCTCCATTAGAAAATAGTAAGAGACATATAATATATTCAATTGATTTAAATAAGATGAAAATTAAAGATAAATAAGGTACCCTTTTCACTAAGGAGTACCTTATTTTTTTATCTTTTCCATTAGTCTTTTTATTGGACTTTTTGCTTCTTCCATAACAAAGGCATATTCAGGTATTTTAGGTATAACTAATACATCCAAGCTATCTATTCCTTCTCGATAATTTTTATATTCCTTTGTTATAAGTCCTTTTTTCATATCCAATACATCTAACCAGATATATTTAGGTTTCATCATAAGTGATTCTACTATATCCCTTTTAGAATTTATCCTGTTTCCATTTATACTAATTAGTATATCTCCAGTTTTAAGTCCTATCTTTTCTCCAACACCATCTGGCAATGTATCAAGTATTTTTAACCCCATGGATGAAGGTACAAATATTGGCCTTCCCGTATCTTCTCTGCTTCTTCCAAATTGTATTATCAATTCATGTAGTAATGGAGACGAAATAGCTAAAGGATATAATAACACATTGTACTGTTTAGAAAGTTGAGACAATAGTAGAAGTACCAAGCTAAATAATAATAACATACCTGAAGTTTCTTTTGTTTTATCTTTTGGAAACTTAGTTAAAACATAATCTCCATATCCTAGTACAGCTAATATCACAATTGGATAAACTCTATTTCCTTGAACTAATATTAAAAATGGCATAGGCCAAAACCTATTCATGTTAAAACCACCGACTATATCGTTATCCTTTTCCATAAAAATAGGCATTCTTCCACTATGTCCATCAGTTATTATGAGTAAACTCTCAACCAAATGAAGTACAGCTACTACAGTCATAACACTTACTACATTTATTTTGGGAAAACCAAAAATTAAACTTATTAGAGATATGAGACCTCCTGCATATGAAAAGCATATAAATCTTGGATGAATAAGAGAAAGTAATAATGCTGTTGGAAGTATAAATAAAAAATCATTTCCTTCTACTGTGGTTCCTAACAATATAAATATTATACTTGCAACTATTCCACCTAAAATCCCTAAGATAGTCGAAGTAATCATCCTTTTGTATAAGGGCTCCCTATGGGAGCCCAAAATCATCTTTTCCATTTTTGCTAGTTTTCTATATTGAAAATACACTATCACAACTACAATCCAGTATATTGGTGACTTAAGTGAAGTCAATATAGAATGTACTGAATAAAACAAAACAGTCTTAAAATCTAACATATACAACTCTCCTAAAATATATCAATTTACTATTGACCCATTTTTTCCTTCAATATTTCTAAAGCCTTTTTAAGTTGTATATCTTCACTTAGATTATCTATTCCTATAAACTCAACATCCTCTGGCAATTCAATTACCACATCTGGAGTAATTCCTATGCCATGGATATTAGTTCCATTAGGTGTAAAATACTCTGATACAGTCAATTTATATCCAGAGCCATCTGGAAGTTTAAATATTCTTTGAACTATACCCTTACCAAAAGTCTTAGTCCCTACTAATACTCCTCTTTCTCTATCCTTAATAGCACCTGCTAATATTTCTGAAGCACTAGCACTTCCTTCATTGACAAGTACTACAAGGGGTAGATCTATACTCTTCTTATTTGACTTTAAATACTCTCTTTCACCATCCCTAGTTTGTGTATATACTATATCTCCTTCGTCTAAAAATTCATCAGCAATATTAGCACATACATCTAGAAGTCCCCCAGGATTGTTTCTTAAGTCTAATACTATCCCCTTTACTTTCTGCTTTTGAAGTTTACTTAATTCTTCTTTAAAATCTTCATAAGTTAAATCATCAAAAGAAATGATTTTAATATAGCCAATGTTATTTTCAACAACACTTGATTTTACACTCTTTAATCTTATTTCTTCTCTCTTAATAGTTAAATCAAATTGATTTTTCTTTCCTTCCTTGTCTTCTCTTAATATGGTTAAAGTTACATCTTCTCCTGGTTTCCCTTTCATTACCTTTACTGCCATATCCATTTTATCAGCTGTAAATTCTTCACCATTTACTTTGATTATTTTATCTCCAGTTTTTATACCAGCTTTCTCCCCAGGAGTATCTTCTATTGGTGAAACAACTGTTATCAAATTATCTTCCCCTGGCGAAACAATAACTCCTATTCCACCATAGACTCCCTTTGTATGCTCCATGAAATCATCAAATTCTTCTTTTGTCATATATATTGAATATGGATCTTCTAGTGACTGTAACATACCTCTTAATTGACCATCTAGAAGTTTTTCCTCATCTACTTCTTTTAAGAAGTTTTTCTTTATGGAGTTTTCCACCGCCATCAACTTAGAATAATCATTGTAAAATGATAGCAATTCATTGTATTCGGATTTTGAAATCATTACCTTTTTATTTAGTGGAGTCGGTAATATAGTACTTACACCAAATGTAATAATATTTGTAACTAATACTAATAAAACAATTAAAGTTATGCGCTTTTTCTTTGACATTCTATTCACCCCTATTAATAAGCATTATGTATTTAATATTATTAAAACTACTTTTACATTATACCACTAGGCCTATTAGTTCTCAAAATTAAGTTCATTTATATTATTGACAAATAACAAGAAAGTGAAACTTCAAAAAGAAAAAAACAAAAAGGGACAGTGAACCTGTCCCTCCGTCCTTATGCTTATTTTCCCTTTAGCCATGAAATAGGATCTTCATAGGAACCATTCCTTCTAACTTCAAAGTGACAATGTGGTCCTGTTGAATATCCTGTACTACCTGCTTTTGCAATAGTTTGACCTCGTTTTACTTCTGTACCTACTGATACACTTAATGAAGAATTGTGACCATAAAGTGTAACTATTCCTCCACCGTGGTCAACCATTACAGCCTTTCCATAACCGCCAAGCCAACCTGCAAAAATAACTGTTCCATCAGATGCAGAAACTATTGACGTACCTGTTTGCGCTGGAATATCTATTCCAGTATGTAATTTTTTAGTTTTAAATATAGGATGAATTCTATATCCAAAAGGAGAACTGATCCTAGAATGACCAGGTACTGGCCAACCCATTTTGCCCCCTGAATAGGGACCAGTTTTAACCTGAAGACTACGAATCTTAGATTTTATCTCATTTGCAGTCTTTATTAATTGGTCTTCCATTTTTTCTAATTCTTTTATGTCTTTTTCTAAATCTTTCATACGGCTTTCTTTATTTCTCGTAGCAACAACTAATTGATTCTTTTTCTCATCAATTTTTCTCTTTGTAACTTCTACAGATGCCTTTTGTCCTTGGAGTTCTTTTTCTTTCCTAACTACAATATCTCTTTGTTCTTTCATGTACTTAAGCAATTCTGTATCATGCTCTACTATAGCTTGTACCATTTCCTTTCTAGCTAGGAAATCACTTATACTAGTTGCTGATAATAATACTTCCAAATACCCTACATTTCCATTTTCATACATGACTCTCAATCTAGAATTAAGAGTATCATTCTTATCCTCTATCTTATCCTCAGCCTCTTTTATATCATTTGTAGTCTTTTCTATGTCTTTTGTAATTTTAGCTAATTGTTTTTCTACACTTTCTAATTCTAGTCCAACAGAATCTATTTCTCTGTCTAGATTATCTATTTCTTTTGATAACTCTTCTTGTGTCCTTTCTAATGCTTTCTTTTCCTTTTTGACATTTTGTTGTTGTTTTTGAGTGTCTTTCAGTTGCTTGTTTAAACTATTATCTGCATAAACTGTAGTAAAAGCCATTGCTAATGTGGCAATCAAAACAACAAAGGCGATCTTCCGTTTCATTTGCAAACCCTCCTTTTGCTAGGCATTTAAGAATCTCTTCAGTGAAACTAAACTACCAAGTGTACCTATTCCTACTCCAATAGATGTAAACATGATTGTTATGTCTTTTAACAGTGCATGTGGTGATACTAGATATACTGTGAAAATAACATAAAGCTTTTCGTTTATTACCTTAAAGAGGTATTCATACCCATAGTTTACTATAAGAATGGATAATCCTGCCCCTATTAGTCCTAAAATAACTCCTTCAATCACAAAAGGTCCTCTTATATAGCTATTGGTTGCCCCTACATATTTCATAATATTTATTTCTCTTTTTCTTGCCGTAACTGTTATCTTAATAGTATTTGAAATGATAAATACTGAAATGAACATTAAAACTACTATTATGACAACACCTGCGATTTTTATATAATTGGCCATTGTCAACAAATTATCTATAATATCTTTATAGTATTTGATTTTTTCTACGCCTTGTACTCCTTTTAGATTGTTTACTACTCCATCTGCATATTCGATATCTTCAAGTTGAATAATATATGAATTAGGTAGTGGGTTGTCTTCTAGACCTTCTAATAGAGAAGCTTTATCTCCCCAATCATTTTTCATTATTTCCATAGCTTGTTCTTTTGATTGGTAGATTACAGATTTAACACCTTCAGAATCTTTCATTTTGTCTTCAATTTTAGCTAACTGCTCTTCATCTAAATCGTCTTCTATAAATACGTGAATTTCATCAAATTTATTTTTAGTTTCTACTACCACATTATTAATACTTAATATAATAATCAAAACCATTCCAAGTATTATAAGAACTGCAGTTATAGACCCTATAGATGCTAGTCCCATTCCTCTGTTACGCCATGCTCCTTGAAAGCCTTGCTTGAGAATATTCTTAAACACTCTAAACTTCATACTCATACACACCTTTCTCTTCATCCCTTGCAATTCTTCCTGATTCAATTGCTATTACTCTCTTTTTCATAATATTTACTATATCTTTTGCATGAGTAGCCATGAGTATAGTGGTTCCCCTTCTGTTTATGTCTTGCAAAATTTTCATGATGTCCCAAGCTGTATCAGGATCGAGGTTTCCTGTAGGCTCATCTGCAATAAGTACTGGTGGATTGTTGACAATAGCTCTAGCTATGGCAACTCTCTGATGTTCCCCACCAGATAACTGATCTGGATAAGAATTAGCTTTTCCACTTAAGTCCACCATGCTCAATACCATTGGAACATTTCTTCTTATCTCCTTTGGATGAGCTCCTATTATCTCCATGGCAAATGATATATTTTCATATACAGTTTTGTTTGGAAGTAGTCTAAAATCTTGAAAAACTACTCCTAAATTTCGTCTGATATATGGCACCTTTCTATTTTTTACATTTGTTATATCGACTTTATTGAGTAAAATTGTTCCAGATGTAGGCTCTTCTTCTTTTAAGAGAAGCTTTATAAGAGTAGACTTTCCCGCTCCACTGGGTCCAACTAAAAAAACAAACTCTCCTTTTCCTATAGATATATTTATATTATTTAATGCTTTAGTTCCATTATCATAAACCTTACTTACATTGATAAATTTTATCACCTTTTTACCACTCCTATGATGAATTGCGTCATCTTTATTGTGAATTACACGATATATAATAACTTCTACTAATAATCAAAAAAACCTTTATTTTTAATCAATTATTCTAGTTATTTTTTGTCAAAAACCTTTTTAGTATTATAATATATATTATAATATAAAGTAAGCAATAAATAAACACTAAGAGGTGATTCTATGAATAAAAAAGAACTAAGAAGTGTATATATAAAAAGACGAGATATGATATCTGAAGATGATGTAAAGTCCATGAGTCAAGCCATTGCAAATAATTTATATGATTTAGATTTATACAAAAACAGTAATTTTATCATGAGTTATGTAAATTTTAGAAGTGAAGTTATAACTGAAGAGATAATTAGAAATTCACTAAATTCAGGTAAAAAAATAGGTGTTCCTATTTCTATTACTAAAACAAAGGAGCTTTTGATTTCAGAGTTAAAAGACTATGACAATGAATTAGAATTAGGTGTTTATAATATATTGACTCCTAAGAAAGAGTATATAAGAGAAGTTGAGCCTTCAAAGATTGATTTAGTTTTGGTTCCGGGAGTAGCCTTTGATAGACAGGGATACCGTATCGGCTATGGTGGAGGGTATTATGATAGATTTTTGAACAAATTAAATGATAGTGCTGTTACAATAGCATTAGCTTTCTCTGTTCAACTTATTGAAGAAGTACCTAAGGGAGAATACGATTTACCAATTGATTATATACTTACTGAAAAGGGACTGATTCATTGTAATTAAATTTCTAATTATTTCTACTAAGTTTTCATTTAAATGTTATAATATTAAAAGAATGCATTTAATTCTCAATGGGAGGAATAGAAATGGTAAGAACAGTAGGTACTACGACAAGGGGTATAAGAACCCCTATTATAAAAGAAGGTGACAATATAGTAGATATTGTAGTGGATTCAATATTACAATCTGCTAAAACTGAAAACTACAATCTAAACGATAGAGATGTTGTAGGAATAACAGAATCCTTAGTAGCTAGAGCACAAGGAAATTACGCTACTATTGAACAAATCAAAAAGGCTACAGATGATAAATTTGAAAGTGATTTTGGAGTGATATTCCCAATTCTCAGCAGAAATAGATTCTCCATTATCTTAAAAGGTCTGGCTATGACAGGTAAAAAAATCTATTTAGTTTTAAATTATCCTTCTGATGAAGTGGGAAATCATCTAATGAATATAGATAAAATGGATGGATTAGGAATAAACCCTTATACCGATGTATTAAGTGAAAGTGAATATAGGAAATTGTTTGGTGAAAATGTTAGACACCCCTTTACAGGAGTGGACTATGTTCAAATGTATAAGGATTTAGGAGTTAATGATAATATTGAAATACATCTTTCTAATGATCCTAGAACTGTATTAAACTTTACTAAAGATGTTCTAGTAGCAAATATTCATGAGCGAAAGAGAACTAAGAGAATATTAAAGGATGCTGGTGCTAAAAAAGTTTATGGACTAGATGAAATTCTAACTACATCTGTTGATGGTAGTGGATATAATCCTGAATATGGTCTTTTAGGATCAAATATGGCTACTAAAGATAAAATTAAACTTTTCCCTAGGAATTGCCAGCACTATGTTGATGAAATACAAAGGAAACTAAAAGAAGCTACTGGAAAACATATTGAAGTAATGATATATGGAGATGGAGCTTTCAAGGACCCTGCAGGGAAGATTTGGGAACTCGCAGATCCAGTTGTTTCCCCTGGCTATACTGAAGGACTTAAAGGCACTCCAAATGAAATCAAGTTGAAGTATTTAGCAGACGCTGAGCTAAATGAACTTGAAGGAGAAGAAATGAAAAATGCCATTGTTCAAAAGATAAAAGAAAAAGATAATAATCTAGTTGGTCAAGCTGAGTCATTGGGCACAACACCAAGACAATTGACTGATCTATTAGGAAGCTTATGTGACTTAACTAGTGGCAGTGGAGATAAGGGAACTCCTGTTGTACTTATACAAGGATATTTTGACAATTATGCAACTGAATAATAGGTATGTAAAAAGGGTGGTAATACCACCCTTTTTTTAATATTTTATTCCTTTTGTCTGTAGTTGTTTTTTTGTATATCTATCTATTAAAGATCTAACAACAGCTGCTACAGGAACTGCAAATAGCATACCCCATACTCCAAAGAATCCTCCACCAATCAATATTGCAGTGATTATCCAGAAAGGCTTCATTCCAACTTGTATACCCAATATTTTAGGTCCCAAATACAATCCATCAAATTGCTGCAATAAGAATATGAATATTACTACCCATAAGGCCTTTATAGGTCTATCAAACAATGTGATTACAGCTGCTGGAATCATTCCTATAAATGGTCCAAAATACGGAATCATATTTGTTATACCAACAATAAGGCTTATTAAAAGAGCATATGGAACTTTCATTATCCATAGTCCTATTAAACAAAGTATTCCAATTATAGCTGAATCTATTATTTTTCCAACGAAAAACTTTGAAAAAGCTCCATTTATCTCCCTCTGTACTATTCCTAAGGTTTCTGCTGTTTCATTTGAAAACATTGCGTAAGTAATCCTTCTGAAACCATTTACAAACTGTTCTTTATCTTTAAGAATATATACAGATATTATAGCACCCATGATGAAATTAAATATTCCAGATGTAAGATTGATTATTTGAGTTATTGTCTTATTTAATAGTGGTCCTATGCTTTCTTTTGCCTTGACCATAAGACTTTCTAATGCTGACTTAATCTCTTCTACAATATAATAGTATTCAGTTTTACCGTGGAATTTATTTGGTAATCCCTCTAACCATTCTTGAGTAATATCAATATACTCTGGCAATTCTTTTCCTAAGTTTTTAATACTATTAACAACCATTGGAGTAATAAATAATACAAATAATGTTATTATTCCAAAGAAAATTATATATACAATAAGAATGTTTAACCATCTTTTTAACTTAAACTTTTTTTCTATTTTCGCTAATAATACATTTAAAAAAAATGCAATAGCAAAAGCCCAAATAAAAGGTCTTAATATATTGTGTACTGTTATTGACACATCTTCGCTATTAACTAATTTAAATAGTATAAATGAAAACAATAATAAAAAAAACAATTTTACATGATTTATTTTTTTCTCTATTTCTAATCACTCCATTCTATTTTTTGTATATTACATTCTATCATTTTATTATCTATTTTAAAAGACATTTTGAAACCCTTTTCAAAATTTTTTTACTAACGAAAATCCCCTAAACTAAATGGGAACAACCCTTTTAGCTAGGGAATTTATAATCATTACTCATAATCTTTACTTAAATCTGAGTATTCTTCTAATCTTTTTTGTACCAAATAATTAATTGTTCCTTCTTTGTAATTTCCTTCTTCGTCCATTTCTCCTGCTTCCATATTGGTCAATATCTCTATCCCTTCGTCTATACTTTCCACAGCATAGATTTTAAATAGTCCTTCTTTTACCGCTTCAATTACTTCATCATTTAACATTAAATTTTCTACATTTTGCTTTGGAATTATCACACCTTCACTTCCAGTAAGTCCTTTGATTTTGCAAACCTTATAGTATCCTTCAATCTTTTCATTGACTCCACCAATAGGCTGAACCATTCCCTTTTGATTGACTGAACCAGTGACTGCTATTGCTTGATTTATTGGTATGTCTGCAAGACTTGATAGTAATGCGTAAAGTTCTGTACTAGAAGCACTATCTCCTTCTATACCGTCATAAGACTGTTCAAATGTTATACTTGCGGTAACTGAAAGCTGAATATCTTTGGCATATTTTTCTCCTAAATATCCACCAAGTATTAGTACTCCCTTGTCATAAATACTTCCACTTTGATCTACTTCTCTTTCTATATTTAGAATACCTTCTTTGCCTAAATAAGTATTTACTGTTATCTTACAAGGCCTGCCAAAGTTGTATTGGCCTATATTCATAACAGATAAGCCATTTATTTCTCCTACTTTCCAACCACTTGTGTCAAGTAATATAGTACCATCTTCTATATATTCTAGTATTTTTTCTTCATATATATTGTTTCTGTAGACTTTTTTGTTTACAGCCATCAAAACATCTTCTTTTGTAACTACATCCCTGTTTTCTGCTGTAGTATAAGCCTCTGCTTCATATATGATTTCAACTAACTCATTAAATCTAGCCGTCAACTTATTTTGACTCTCTGCTATCCTACTACTTAAATCTATTATTGAAGCTAATGCAGTTCTATCAAAGGGCTTTAAGTTTTCTTCTTCACATTGATAGGCTACAAAGGAACCTATTTTCATTATGTTTTGACTATTTCTTTCCATCTCAACATCAAAATCCGATCTGATTTTGAAAAGTTTCTTGAAATCTTCATCATATTGATAAAGTAAGTGATATGTCATATAGTCTCCAATGATTATAACTTTTATATCAAGGGGTATAGGCTCAGGTCTTAGGGTTTCAGATATTATGTTTAGACCAGTAATATTTTCAATAACTATTTCTTCTGTAGAAATAGCTCTTTTTAGCCCATCCCAAGCCGCTTTGCTCTGAAGTATATCTTTTGCCTGTATGATTAGATAGCCACTATTAGCCTCATGTAATGCTCCTGGTCTTATCTTAGTATGATCAGTTCTTAGTCCCCCTAATTCATTTACATACTCTATTTTCCCCATCAAATTGTAATAGTTTGGATTCATTTCCCTTATTACAGGGGCACCTTTGACATCTTTATTATCAATAAAGAGATTAACTTCGTATCTTTTGAAAAAATCTTCCTTCCTATCAATTGGAATCAACGCATTGTCTAGATATTTTTCTTCTTCAACAACAAATTTATCAAAGTTCTTAACTATATCCTTCTTCATATCTAATAGATAACTATTAACCCCATTTTGAACTTGAAACTTTTCTACTATAGGATCAATGTATAGTGAAGCAACTTCTAAGGTTTTCTGCTCTTTTAGTTCCTTAATTTTATCTCTTAGACTAACTTCCAAGTCTTTAATTCTCTTTACATAATCAAAAACCTGTTTACTTAGTTCTTCTGAAAGCTCCTTTAGTTTTTCTACTTGAGATATAGTCAAGTTTTCAATTTCTTCATCAGTCATAGGTCGCCCATCTACTAATGGTAGACTTAAAATTCCTCGATCTGTTTGTTTAAATACAAAATTATAATTCTTTGCCACATCATTTAACTCATCAATAGTTTCTTGAGCCTTTTTTTGATGTTGACCATATATTAAATTTTTACTATCTTCATATTCTTTCGATGATAGTATCTTTGGTATCTCTAACTTTATATTTTTAATCGCTTCTTCTATGTCTTTTTTAAATATCGTACCCATACCTGATTCTAAGCTAATAGCTCTTGGAGATTTGGAATTTCTAAAATTAAATACATAACACCAATCTTTTGGTCTATCTTTTTTCTCTGCAAACTCCTTTGCCACCAAGTATGAATAACTATTTTTTCCTGTTCCAGTAAGCCCCGATACATAGATATTGTATCCCTTTCTCTTTATAGAAAGTCCAAACTTTAGTGCTTCCATCGCCCTCTCTTGCCCAATAAGCTCCCTTGACACTGGAATATTGGAAGTAGTATCATGCTCAAATGTATCAGCAGTACATCTTCTCTTTAAACTTTCCAGAGGCACTTCGTATTTAGTAAACAATTTGGTCACCCCCATAATTCTACTGATACCCTATTTTATTATATATATATCGTTTTTGTGAATATATGACTTTACTTATCTGCCATTCCTGCAGCTATTTTTATACATTTTTGATGCTGTGGATCTATTGCTCCATCCTTATGCCTTTTACTACCTGCAAAGTGAATATCCACATGACCATCCATTCCATTGCCCTTTATGTAGTCATAGTTAGTACCTCCACCATATCCACCACTTCTGCCTTCAGTATACTTTCCACCTTCTACACTATCTAAACCTGCATGAGGCATAGCTGTCATACTTGCTGCTACACATCTATCTTTAGCTTGTACAATTACAGGTCTTCTCTCCCAGTTAAATCCTCCCCAAATCTCCTTTATAATCTCTGTATCTTCCAATGTTAAAGCTTCACAATCAGCATGAAATGAACCTATAGTCCTCTTCATAGTGAAAGATTTACCTGTGTAGAAATCTGTTACTTTAAATACTGAACCTATAGGAAGAACATTTTCTTTTACTTCATCAAACCAATCTAAATATTCACCATATCCTAAATCAATAGATTTATTCATTTCTCTTCCAATGCTACTTCTATTAGCAGTTGTATTAGTAACTTTTGTTTCTTTTTTACCATTTGGTACTTCTATAACTTGCCCAGGATATATGATTGTATTTTCATTTGCATTATTTGCCTTCATCAAACTCTCTAAAGAAATATTAAAGTTATTGCTTATTTTCCAAAATGAATCTCCTGATTTTACTGTATAAGGTGCTGCAACAGATGTTGAACTTAATCCCACCATTGATGCTACTATGAGCATACAAGTTTTTTTCTTAAAGTTTTTCATTGATTTTCCCCCTTCAATTGTTCTTATCGTATATACTTCTACATAAAATGTTAATTTCCTTTAAGAAATTTATGGAAACAATAAATAGGCATAAAACTTATATGCCTATTCCTCATATAAAACCTCTAATTGAATTGTATTTGGGAGTTTATCTAAATCTGTTTTGGCTATAGCGAAGGGATATGAAATCTTTTGTGCTACGATCTCATCAGGTTTTGGATCCTTAAATACTGCATATACTGTGAGATTGTATTCATCTTTAGAAACTTTTTTCTTTTCAATTCTGTCTATAGTAACTGAGTATCCACCTGTGTTTTTCTCCCCTCTAGTCACTACAACAAATACTTCATCCTCTACTTTGCATCCTAGTGCTCTTTCATCTGCTAAATAATTAGGTAGTATATCAACTATTTTTTGTGGTATTTCCTGTTTTTCAACAGTTTTAAATCTCACTTTTCCATCACCTGCCTGAAAATATTTGGGAACAATTATAATTCCTAAAACAATTATTATGATGATAATAAATACAATAACATTCTTCTTCAAAAAGTCCCCCTCCATTAAAAATATTTTATCTCTCTAATATACATATTCTCTATAGGGGTTTTTTATGAAAAAAAGGACACCTTCCATATAGAAAATGTCCTTGTTTATCTATTTCAATATTCTTTTTACATTATTAACTATATTTTCAGAGGTCAAACCATATTTTTCAAGAACTGATTCTCCTGTACCAGATTCTCCAAAAGTATCTTCTACCCCTACTCTCATCATTGGTACTGGACAGTTCTCTACAATTACCTCAGCTACTGCACTACCTAATCCGCCTATTATGCTATGCTCTTCTGCTGTAACTATACCCTTAGTTTCTTTTGCAGCCTTTATAATTATGTCCTTGTCTATAGGTTTTATAGTTGAAATGTTTATTACTCTTGCTGATATGCCTTCTGCTTCTAAGGCTTCACTTGCTTCTAAGGCTTTAGCAACCATAATGCCGGTTGCAATTATAGTTACATCTTTTCCACTCTTTAGCTCTACACCTTTTCCTATTTCAAAATTATAATTATCATCAAATATTACAGGTACCTTACTTCTACCTAATCTTATATATACAGGTCCATTATATTCAGCCGCTTTCATTATACATTGTCTTGTTTCTACACCATCAGCTGGATTTAATACTACCATATTTGGAATAGACCTCATTATACTTATATCTTCTATAGCTTGATGAGTAGCTCCATCTTCTCCTACTGTAAGTCCTGCATGAGTAGCAGCAACTTTTACATTTAACTTTGGATAGCATATAGAGTTTCTAATTATTTCAAATGCCCTACCTGCAGCAAACATAGCAAATGTACTAGCAAAAGGAATCTTACCTGTAGTAGCTAATCCTGCAGCAGTTCCCATTAGACTTTGTTCAGCTATTCCTACGTTAAAAAATCTTTCAGGATATTCCTTTTTAAACACTGCTGTCTTAGTAGAACCTGAAAGGTCTGCATCTAGTACAACTACATCTTTGTTTTTGCCACCTAATTCTTTTAGTGCTTCACCATAAGCTTCTCTTGTTGCCATCATATTAGCCATCTATTCCACCTCCAATTCACTTAGTGCTTTTTCTGCTTCTTCTTTGCTAGGTGCTTTACCATGCCATCCTGCTTGATCTTCCATAAAAGATACTCCCTTTCCTTTTACAGTCTTAGCGATGATCATAGTTGGTTTACCACTTGTATTCTTTGCTTCTTCTATGGCAGAAATTATTTCTTCAAAATTATGTCCATCAATTGAGATTACATTCCAGCCAAATGCTTTGAACTTCTCATCTATTGGTTCAATATTCATAACATCTTCATTTCTTCCATCTATTTGTAATCCATTGTGGTCTAAAAATACTGTTAAATTATCTAGTTTGTAGTGAGCTGCAAACATAGCTGCTTCCCAAACTATTCCTTCTTGGCATTCTCCATCACCTAATAAGGCATAAACTCTATAATCTTTATTATCAAGTTTTCCTGCAATTGCCATTCCATTAGCTGCTGCTATTCCTTGGCCTAAAGAACCAGTACTCATATCTACTCCTTTAGTTCCCTTCATATCAGGATGTCCTTGTAACATAGAATCTATCTTTCTTAAATTCATCAATTCCTCTTTAGGAAAATACCCTTTCTCTGCTAATGTTGCATAAAGAACTGGTGCCCCATGTCCTTTAGAAAGTATAAATCTATCTCTATCCTCCCAATCTGGATTCTTAGGATCTATATTCATTTCTTTAAAGTACAATGCAGTAAGTATTTCACAAGCTGAAAGGGAGCCACCTGGGTGCCCTGATTTTGATTCTGTAAGCATTTCAATGATGTCAATTCTCAATTTTTTTGCTATAGATTTTAGTTCTCCATACTTTTCCATCGTATCCCTCCTACTATTTTTTTATTTCTTGAAAACCTTCCCCTATGACTTCATACATATCTGTCACCATAAGAAAAGCTTTTGCATCAATCGCATTAACTAATTCTTTTAGTTTTGTAAATTGTGATCTGTTGACTACGCAAAGAAGAATATCCTTCTCTTCTTTTGTATACATGCCCTTCCCTTTAAATAGGGTTACACCTCTTTGTATATCTCTCATTATTGCTTGCCCAAGTTCTTCAGGCTTTTCTGTTATAATGAGAAAGGCCTTTACATAGCCTACCCCTTCTAACATGGTATTTATAACTTTAATTACAAGATATAGTGCTATTACAGAATACAATGATATCTCTAACTTCCTAGATGCCAGCCCTGCAATGGCAACTACAATACCATCTATAGCCATCATATAGGAAGATATACTAACCCTTGGAAAACACTTGTTGAGTATAGCACCAGCTAAGTCAGTGCCTCCAGTAGTACCACCAGATTTGAACACTAGTCCTAACCCAAAACCTAAAAGTATTCCACCAAAAACAGAAGCCAACAATAAATCTTCTGTTGCAACCCTATAAGGAACTATTTTTAGAAAAAATGAAAGACCAAAAGTAGCAAATAAAGTCTTTGCTCCAAATGCCTTACCTAGTACAACAACTCCTATAATAAATAGTGGAATATTAATAATTAAGTTTGTAAGATATATAGGAATTCCAGTAACTGTTCTTATGACAATAGCCAAACCTGTGACCCCACCTGGAGCAATATTATTTGGCTCTAAGAAAAAATTAAATGCCACTGCACTTATCATGACACCCAGTACAATACCTGCATAGGATATAATTTCCTTATACCACTTTTTATTGTTTTCCACTAAGTTTCGCCCCTCTCTTCTATTCTACTACATCTTTTCCAAATATAACTTTAAACATGAATTTCGGAAGAGCTATTTGTCTTTTTATTCTAGACGGTTCTTTTATCAATCTATAAAACCATTCTAGTCCTAGCTTTTGATATACCTCTGGAGCCCTTTTAACTTTTCCAGCAATTATATCCATAGTTCCACCATTTCCTATCATAACTTTGCAGTTTAACTCATCTTTATAAAGTTCCATCCACTTTTCTGATTTTGGAGCCCCAAAGCCAACAAATAGAATATCCGGCTTAGCTTGTTTGATTTTTTCAATCACTTCTCTTTCCTCTTCATGACCTGGAAAACCTATATGTGCTCCTTTAAAGTATCCATTATTATAACCTGCAATTTTTACATTTGTATATTTTTCTACTATTTTTTCCCCAGCTTTTTTTGCAATTCCTTCTTCTCCACCTAAAAGAAATATACTATATGAATGTTTATCTGCTAATTTAATCATCTCAATAGACAAATCAAATCCTGTCACTCTCTCTACAAGAGGTTTCTTTTTTATCTTTGCAGCATATATAAGTCCAATACCATCAGGAATAATCAAATTCCCATTGTTTAATACTTCCTTTAGTTGTTCATCTTCTTTAGCTTCCATTATTATCTCAGTATTTGGTGTATATATGGTTTTAGGCCCATTCCCTTGTAAAAATTCTTCTACTTTGCATACAGCTTCTTTTAATGATACCTTATCTACCCTTACACCAAATATCTTTATACTTTCCATTTAAATCACCTTCTCTTTAAAAGGTCTAAGGCCATATGGACATTTTCTAATGCCTTTTCCTTAAACTTCTCGTCCCCTTCTTCCAGTTTTTCTCTTATGCTACTTCTATTTTCCCAAACAGATCTAATATTTTGTAATAATTCTTCTACTCTCATATTGTCTACATAACACATATATTCTACATCTATAAACTTTAAAAATCCTTCAATTTTGGGATCATATATTAGTCCTACCATAGGAGTACCTTGAGTTGTAGCATATATTAGGGAATGTAATCTCATGGCAATAATGAGTTCTAGTTCTTTTATTATCCCCATTATATCTTCAACGCTATATTGTTCCCTCAATACATATATACCTTTCTTAGATACATTTTTAACAACTTCAATACTTATATCTAAGTCTTCAGGATAGTGCATAGGAATGAAAACAATATTTACATCGTATTCATCAAGTATTTTATCTATAGACTCTGACATTGTATCAACTAAATTTGGAGCATCTTTCCACTGTCTAATAGCTATACCTATCAATGGTTTTTCCCTTGGTATGCCTTCCTTTTGAAATATTTCTTCAATTCTAGATTTCTCTGAAGGTATCATTGTAAAAACTGGATCGCAAGTTACATATATATTTTTATTTTTAACTCCTAATTCTTTCAGAAAACTTTTAGAGTCTTCATCTCTAAGGGTTATCAAATCAACTTTATTGAGTATCCTTCTAGTCAAGAATCTATTATATTTCTTATTTATTGGACCAATGCCATTTGCATATACCATTACAGGAATATTGTGCTTTTTAGCATAGTTCATTAGGGTTAAATAGTATAAAATTGATCTAGTACTGGTAACATCTTGAAGTAAGCTTCCTCCTCCACTTATAAACAAATCAGCATCTCTTATAGCTTTAGCTGTTTCCTTCATATTAAATCTATCAATAGCCTTTATCCCATAGGATTCTTGTGTATAAGAAGGTCTTTTAGACAGTACTGTTATCTCTACATTGTCACTATTCTCTTCAATGTCTTTAACTATAGCTCTTAAAATAGCATCATCGCCACTATTGTCAAACCCATAGTATCCAGAAATAAGTATCTTGTCTTTCACTTTCATAGTTATTCTCCTTTTTAACCAATATCTCTAGATTCCTCTGATAATCTCATGAGAACTAATAAAAAAGATACTAAGGTCCAAAATGTAATGATTATCTTTGGCAAATAAAGGACATTTTCAACAGCTCCATGCATAAGTAATGCACTTATCCCAGAAAGTATTCCTGCTGAAATCACTTTTGTCCATTTATCTTCCCCTTTTACAAGGGTTTTAATTGAGTATTTATATATTATAAAAATTAACATTATAAGAACTACAATCCCCGGAATCCCCATCTCTGCTAAAGTCTCAAGATATGTGTTATGAGAATGATAAGCAGGCATAGTTCTAATATATGTTTCAAAAGTCTGTTTAAAAGGAATATATCCAAATCCAACTCCAGTAGGCAAATAGTCCTTTATAATATCTAAAGTTATTTTCCAAATCCTAATTCTATAGTTATTAGATGAATCTGCAAAGTTGGCGATACTGAGTATTCTGTTTAAAATTGTAGGTGGTAAAAAATTAATTGCACCTAAGCCCAATGGAATCAACAATAAAAGAAGTCTTTTTTCTACTAATAGTATAAATATAAATATTCCAAAGGCAAATCCCAACCAACCACCTCTAGAAAATGTTAGTACCAATGTACCTGTTAATAGTAGAGATGTTAATAAGAATAAAAATTTCTTAAACATAGACTTAGTCTGCCAAAACAGTGCTATTGAAATTGGTGTAACCATTATGAGATACTCTGCTAGAATATTAGGATTTCCAAACACTGAAAATACTCTAGTAGTTATACCTTCATTGTTAGTAGTATCAAGCCACTTTGCTTCCATTTCAACTCCAACTTTGTACTGATACAAGCCATATAATGCTACTAATGACGCAGTAGCAACCATAATAGTAAGCAAAATATTCAGCTCGTTTTTATCCTTAATATTGTTCACCATAACAAACATAAAGGAAATGGACAATAAGTGAATTGCCAAATCCCTAAAGCTTCCCATAGGATTTATTGATGTTATAGTAGAGATAATAATAAGTATTACAAATAAAGCAATAGGCATATCTATTGGATTTTTCGTAAGAGGATTTATATCTCTAAATACCTCTCTATATACAAATGCTAAAAATATAAATAGCATAAAAATCAAATTTAGTTCATCAGGCATAAAGGGTAAAACTAAAATACTTAAAAACAATCCTACCTTTACATCATGAAGAATAGCAATTGCCACTAATGATCCTAAAAATATTGCTGCAAAATATCGTAGAGGGAGTTTGAAATATAGTACTCCAAAGACTATTCCCAATAATATAGGGAGAATGTACTGTTTCTTTTTTAAGTTTTCTACCACCATTTCTCCCCTCCCTCATCTATAGTAAATATACTATTAACTAATTTAAAACAATTGCTGTTTCTAATTATTCTCATATAGCCACCTTCATATTTAAATCCTATTAAGGCTATAATTATAACTAATATAGAAATTCTAAAAGAATTTCCTAAGAACTTCCCTCTTACAGCATTAAAAATAAATACTGTCAAACCAAAAAACAATAAAAATACTGATAATGCATTTTGGATTGTATCTTCGTTTTTAAAATTACTAGAGGTAGATGTATCTATAAAACTACCACTATTCCATTTACTTATAAGCCTTTTTAGTACTTCTAAAATCTTTTGAATAATATTCATACATTTACAGTAAACCACATAAAAAATAGATTCCTGTACTATCTTTCTACTTGAAGTAAAAATTCCTATAAAACATGAACCTCTACCAATATACTTTAAGCCTCTTCCTAGGCCATTCATTATCTTCTTTAATATACTATATCTGTATCCTGTTGTGATTACTGCCCATATTTTAGCTAAAACTGTTACAGTAATACTGTTATACATACTATCACTCCCAATACTATTCAACTTCCACTCCAAGAATGGTACCGAAGACTGCTACTTTTTTGTTTTTTAATCTGAACTGATGTCCAATTCTTGTCTGTTCTCCACCGATTATTATTACATCAGGAGTTTCAACTGCATCTGCTTCTACAGTAAGAGTCGCTACATACTTTTCTGGGACTTCTGCATTAACCCATTTTCCATTACTCTCTACAGCTTCCTTGAATGGTTCTACCTTTACATCTACAATCTTTCCAAAATAATTTCCCTTGTCATAATGATATATAGGATCTCCAACTACCAAACCTTCAACTGTTGCATTTCTAATCTCTGAAACTTCAATAGTAACTGTTGCCTTCTTTGTTTCTGAAACCATGTCTGGTCTTGTTGTTCTTACTCTTTTTACTCCTCCAGTTATTAAAAGTGCCAAAACTACAATAACTATTAAATCTATAATATTTATTATTCCAAATAACTTACCTTTTTCATTTATTATTTTCATTTATCCTACCTCCTATTTTCTATTATTTTCTCGTATATTTGAAAATGATTTAGTGCCATTTTATCAGATGAAAAACCTTCTTCTACAGTTTTATAAAGATTTTCACCTAGTAGATTAATCCTACTCTTGTCTGTTAAAAATGAATTTATACACTTTGCCAAAGCTTCACTATCTCCCACATTTATTAACCAGCCATTGTATCCATTTTTAATCAAATCTCCTATACCACCTACATCAGTACTTATTATGGTCTTTTTGAGTCTTGCACCTTCTAAAATTACATAAGGAAAACTCTCGCTTACAGAGGTTAGTGTATTTATATCTATAGTATTGAAAAAGGAGTATGGGTCTTTTATATATCCTAAAAACTTAACATTATCCCCTATACCCATTTCTTCTACCATGGATTTTAGCCTTTCTTCATCATTTCCTGTTCCTGCTATTAAAAACAGTACATCCTTTCTCTCATCTAGTACAATTCTGGCAGCTTTAATGAAAGTTTCATGATCTTTCACTAAATCCAATCTTGCCATAATCCCTACAATAGTCTTATCTTCTCCATTAATATCATATCTATCTAAAAACTCTTCTCTTGAGACATAGTCGATTTTACCCTTCAAATCAATACCATTGTATACAGTAAATATTCTATCTCCGTCAAATCCCCTATCTACTAGCATCCTCTTAAAATTTGAAGAAATGGCAATATAATAATCGAATTTTTTAAGTGCTGTAGAGTTTATAGTTGTATATACAATCTTTTTATAAGGATTGTCTTTGAAATCTAATTTATAATCGCTATGTACAGTGGTTATGAAAGGTACTTTTACTTTGTTTTTTAAAAACATTGCAATAAAATTAGCCCTTGCCCCGTGACAATGGATAATATCATAGCCTTCTCTAAGTATTTCTTCTTTGAGTTTTGATATAACTGACATATCATATCTCTTTTTTTGTTTATATACCTCTATATTGAGTCCAGCTTCTACGGCTTCTTTATAGAAGGCATCTTCGATGAAACATACAATTTTAGCATCTACATATTCGCCTAGCCCTTTTACTAATGAGATCACATGAGTCTTTGCTCCTCCTGTGTCCCCACCACTTATTAGATGAAGTACTTTCATTATATCCTAGCTCTAATGTGAGCCTTCCTCCTTTCAAGCTTTAATGAAATAAACGTATCTTACATTATATCACAATACATTTTCCTATCCTATACTTATTTACTACTTTGCAACTTCTTCTATAATAGTATTCCCTACAATATTGCTGTATTTTTCTCTCAAATCAGCATTCCTCCTAAAAGCCATAAGAAGGTTGTACTCACTACTTAATTGTTTAAATTGTTCTGGTAAAAATCCATTTTCTCTAAGAGCTTCCATAGCCTTTATACTACTTTCTACATTGGTCTTAACAAATACTTCTCCTCCATAGCTTTCCCCAACAATTAACTTTTTTCTCCTATTCAATAAGCTAAATACACTAAAACCCATTGCCCATTGAGATTTAAATATTTTATACATATTTTCTTTTTCATCATATGTGTTTTTGTCTATAGAACATATACTATTGACCAATTTAGGTATAATAGGACAATTCACCTCATACATGTAGATACTTGAAAAATCACTGTTCCATCTTTCCACTGCCTTTATGATGCTCTTAGTAGTTTCTACATGATCAGTATGTCCATCAATTAAAAATGGAGTATATATAACACTTGGATTTTCCACTTCTAGTATTTTTACTAAATTAGAAATCAATTCTTCACTATTTGAATTTACACTTCCATCAGGTTCATCTAAAAAATATATGCTTTTTCCATGTAAAAAGTCCTTAACTCCCATTCCTTCAGACTTTCTCTCTTCAATTAACTGTTCCCTTGAGTGTTCAGTAGTGCTTCCTCCACCATCTGATACATATACAATACTTATAGTATCTTCATTGTCTCTATGTTTAATCAATGCTCCACCAGCACCAATAGTTTCGTCATCTACATGAGGTGCTACTACTAAAACCTTATTTTTCCCTTCAAACATATCATCTACAAGATAGTTTTCATTTGCTTCACTGTTTTTGTAATAAAAATAGGTGTATACCCTATTTATAAGAATTAAAGGGTACTTAAGTATTGCCTTTATTATTTTTTTTAACAATTTAAATCCCCCTCTAATAAGTATCTGCTTCAATTGGCATCAGATACCAATTTTCTTCATTAAAAATATATTCATCTATAGAACTATCTAAAGTCAAATTCTTTACCGCAAATGGAATTCTACTTTTTGTCTTTATAAAACCCAATTTCTTTAGTGTATCACCATAGTACATTCCATCTAGTATCCAACTCAATACAAAATCCACATCTATAGATTTAAAATGGTCCTTGGCTCTTTCATAAAGGCCAATATAGGTATCTTCATCTTCTCCAATTATGTCTACAACACTGCCAATCTTCAAAGGATATTTTCCCCTTACCATCTTTTCTTCGTCCTTAAGTACAATATATCCTCTAAGTCTGCCATCATAATACGCAGCAAAAGTTTTGTATTCTATAGTAGGATGATTTGCCACCCTCCAATTGAGAAAAGAACTCTCTCTAGAAGTCATAGTAGGATAATTGGATTTAACCCTATCCCAAAACTCATCAAATTCACTACCAAAGTTTTTAACTTCTTTAAATTCATATTTTCTCTTACTTTTTATCTTTTTTCCTTTAAAGAGCCATATTAAAAACTTAACAGGCGCTGATAATATCTTTGACACTACCTTGCTCTTTAAAAAATACGATACTAGTCTATCAAGTCTATATACATCCATATATAGTGGTACATCACTAACTAAACTACCTCCAAGCTTTTCTAATATCCCTTGAAGAGCAGCTTGGCTAGGAAAACCATATCTAAACTTGATACCAGATTCTGTGCCAATATCATAAGACATAAACGCTAAGTTTTCGTAATATCCACATCTTCTAAAGTCCCGATGTACCATAGCATCTATTGATTGGCCACCTAGTATTTCACTATCTCCTACTTGTATCTTTGAAGGAAGTAATGTACACTGACCAATTATTTTCCCATCTGCATCTCCTAGAGCCATAGTTGCCTTACCATAAGGGCTCTCTAAAAATTGCCAGTGCCAATAATCCACTGTTCTATTATGTTTAAAAACTTCATTAAACAATTTAACAATTTGAACTTCATCCCCATCATTATAGGGTCTTAAAACAACCAAAAATATCCCTTCTTTCTATTGTATCTGATAAGCTCCTCTTACCATGAAAATAGCCTTTTCAGTTACAAATACTCCTCTTCTATCATTTCTAGGAACTATCATGAGATGATTTGCAGGTACCATTTCTCCCATTTTTAGATCTTTTCCTCCTGTAATATCTGAAAGTCCACCTAGTTCTCCAGCTATAACTTGTCCCTTACCACCACGAAGTATTATCTCTGTTCCTGCCATTCCTATTAGAGATTGTCCACTTTCTACTTCTACTACTTCTAATTCAGATGTAGATACAACCTCAGTGTTTTGATTGCCTATTTTTTGGTCAATATAATATTTTATTTGTTCTATTCTCTTTTCTACATAACTCTTCGTAACCAATGGATCATCTTCTGCACCTGGGGCAGAAAAAGTTTCCCTTTCTACACTGAATACTGCTATAATACATAATCCAATTAAGCATATTGTAGTCCATTTCTTTTTCATATCAAAACCTCCTTCTTTTGATTATACTATATATTCATTTGCTTTAAAATATATATGTGTATTTCCCAGGAAATTTCCCAAAAAAATAAGCATGTTAACCATGCTTATTTTCTTATAGTTCTACAAGTCCAATACTTATTTTTAAACACTCATCTACTTTTTCCATCATTTCATTACTAAACTTGCCTATTCTTTCTCTTAATCTTTTTTTATCTATAGTACGAATTTGCTCTAATAAAACAACTGAATCTTTAGGAAGTCCATACTCAGGAGCATTTATCTCCACATGGGTAGGTAGTTTAGCCTTATTAATTTGCGACGTAATAGCTGCAATTATTATAGTTGGGCTATACTTATTACCTATGTTGTTTTGTATAACAAGTACAGGCCTCACTCCACCCTGCTCTGAGCCGATTACTGGACTTAAATCAGCATAAAAGATATCTCCTCTTTTAATAATCACAATTTTTCACACCCTGTAAGTTTTGCTTCGTAGACAAATAACTCTCTCATGTCCTGATCAAATCCAACTTCTGCTAGAGTAGAATTAATTTGACTCATTTCTTTATATCCATTTTTCATTTCTTCTGAAATCTGAACCTTTCTCTTTTCTCTTATATAAAGCTTCATAGCCTCCCTTATGAATTCACTTCTGTTCCTTTTTTCATTAGAGACAATAAAATCAACTTCTTCTAATAAACTATTTGGTAAACTAATCATAATCCTTTTCGTTTCAGCCATTAATTTGCACCCCCAAGCCTTTAGAGTTTCCCCCTAAGCAACTGTACACTTATAAATAGCCCCAAAATATATTTGAAAGGTAGAATTTCAATATTAATATAATATTTCTAATTATAGATAGTTAATATAATTGTGTCAATGTACATGAAAAATTATGCAAATTTTAATCTAATAAGTAATCTATAATTTTAACAGGTTTACCATTTTCTATATACAGCCTAGGTACTCTTCTTCCTACTAAACATATTATTTCGTAGTTAACAGTACCTAATGCTTCTGCTATTTCGTTTATATGAGGTGAAGAATTAGTTCCATCACCAAATAATATTACTTCATCACCTATTTGCACATCTTCCACATCAGTTACATCTATCATACACTGATCCATACATATCTTTCCTACTACTGGGACTCTTTTACCTTTCACAGCTACTTCAGCTTTTGAAGTCAATAGTCTTGAATATCCATCAGCATATCCTATTGGTATAGTGGCAATTTTGCTTTTTCTTGTAGTAATAAATGTTTGGCCATAGCTAATCCCGGTTCCACTAGGTACTTCCTTTACATTTGAAATCCTAACCTTTAAGGTCATAGCTGGTTTTAAATCTACCCCTTTTTTGTTTACTTCATTGGATGGATAAAGACCATACATCATTATACCACTTCTTACCATGTCCAAATTATATTCTTTTAGATCAATAATTGCAGCACTATTAGAAACATGGACAATAGGAATATCTATTCCTCTCTCTTTTAAATTATCAATTACCCATTTAAACCTCTCAAATTGTGTATTTGTAAAAGACTTATCTACTTCATCTGCTTTGGCAAAATGGGTAAATATTCCTTCTATTTTTAAATTAGGTAGTTTTGATATTTCTTCAATTAATTTCAAAGACTTTTCTTCAGCTTTAAATCCTAGTCTACACATGCCTGAATCAATTTTTATATGGATTGTAGCAACTTTATTAGATTTACTTGCAACTAAAGATAAAGACTTAGCAGATTCAACAGTATAAATAGTTTCTATAATATTATTTTCTACAACTTTGCTATGATAGCAATCAGGTGTATAACCAAGTATAAGTATAGGTACATTGATTCCAGCTCTTCTCAATTCTATAGCTTCTGATATAGTAGAAACAGCTAATCTATCAGCTCCATTTTTTAAAAATACCTTTGCAGCTTCAATAGAACCATGCCCATATGCATTCGCCTTAACTACTGCCGCTATCAATGTGTCTTTATCTACAACTCGTCTTACTTCTTTAATATTATGCGCTAAGTTGTCTAAATTGATTTCAGCCCAAACAAATTTTGGTTCATTTAAATTACTCATCTTCTGCAACTCCCTCTATTGTTCTAAAATAATATCGTAGTCAAAGTCTTCATATATCACTTCAGTATTGACTATTCCCTCTTTGTCTAAAATATTCATCTTATAGGGAATAAAATCTTTAACATTAAACCAAACACTTTGACTACACCTATATTGATTTTGAGCTGGCATATCAATATTAATTATTATGTACTCTTCTTCTCCTATTTTTTCTTTCATGATTTGGGGTTTTTCACAAAGGCTTAGGTTTTTGAAAAAATCTCCTAAGAAATATTGCCTATCAATTGACTTTATGTTCTCTAAAGTGATGGTCTGATTAATACTGGGATGCACTAAAAACATTTTTAAGCCATCATATATAATTATACACCCAAAACTGTCTTTTGGTTCAATTATTTCTAATTTTATTTTATCAGGTTTTACAAAAGTTTCAATAAATACATATTTTGTTTCTCCCTTATTGCTCTTTACAACTATGTTTGAAGTACATTTATAATTATTGAAATTACTAATAGTCTTTTGCACTTCATGAAACAATTCTTCATCTGTTGGTCTACCACATGAAGTAATCAATAGTAATGGTAGTATTAATAATACTAATAATACCTTCTTCATATTCATAGATCCCAACCTTTATTTTAGAATTTTTGAATTGTATTAATGGATTTTGGAATGTATTTTAAAATGTCCCTAGCTATAAGTCCATACTCTCCTATATCTATACTAGCTAAATCTCCTGCAAGTCCATGACAATATACCCCCAATATAGAAGCCTTCATAGCATCTATACCTTGGCCTAAAAAGCTAGCTATAACACCTGTCAATACATCGCCACTACCTGCTGTTGCCATTCCAGGATTGCCTGTTTGATTGATGTATATTTCTCCATTTTCACTAGATACAATAGTATTTGCTCCCTTTAATATTGTAATTGAATTGTATTTTTCTGAAGCCATTTTAGCAAATTTTATTCTATCGTTTTGTATATCTACTATACTAATATTAAGTAATCTTGAAAGCTCTCCAGGATGAGGAGTAATGACAGTTTTTTCCCTCCTACTTTCAAGAATGCCAGTTTTATTTGATATACAATTTAATCCATCCGCATCTAATACAACTGGTTTTTCTATAGATTTAAGTAGTTCCTCTACAATAATCCTTCTTTCACCATCTACTCCAAGACCAGGTCCAATAGCTATAACATCTAAGTCTAATGCTTCAATTTCTTCAAGAATATCATCAACACTGTCCAATACAAAATGACCTCTTCCATGGTCTTCTATAGGCACTATTATTGCTTCTGTCAATTTAATAGACAATATGTTTTGTAAAGATTTAGGGGATATAGTATATACAAGGCCACTTCCAGTGCGAAGGGCAGCCTCACTACTTAAATATGGAGCACCTGTCATTCCCATACTCCCTGCAATTATACCTACTCTTCCAAAACTTCCTTTATGACTATTTTTTTCCCTTTTAGGTAGTATTTCACTCATATATTTTATATCCTTCATTGTATTGTTTATCAACTCTTTATCTAAAAACGAACTTGAATCACCTTGGCCTACTGCAAATGCAATAGCATATTCTCTTTCATGACTTATAGTCAAATGAATATTTTGTATTAACTTTTCTTTCATTCTTATATATGCATTTCCATGGAGAATTATAAGTGGTTTTCCAAAAAAGTCATGATAAACTTCAATATCCTTCCAACTCACCTTTCCTATTCCTGTACCTAGCAATTTGCTAACTGCTTCTTTTGAAGCAAATATTCCAGATATCGTTGCTATATTTTCTTTTTTATTCTTGATATATTCTATCTCATCAGTGGTGAAAACTTTGTTTAAAAATCTTTCACCATTCTTGTCCATTATTCTTTCAATCCTATTTATCTTGACTATATCTATCCCAATACTACCAATCATAATTATTCTCCTATTCCAATATTTCCTTATCTAATTTTTCCATTTCTTTGCTTCCCAACATCCCATGGAGAAAAGTATATGTTGCATTTATCGATTCCTCATAATCATGCTTCTCATTTATCAATATCTTTAATTTTTCACGCAATTCTTCAAATTCATCAGTTACTTCTTCTAGCTTTTTTTCCTTTGTTTTTAAATCCTTATATCCATATTTAACTGTTACCCTTAAAAGTTCATAATTGACATCTCTTATCTCTTGGGGAATAGTTTCCAATTTGAATGTCAATTCATCCATCTTTTCATTGATACTGTTTATGTTTTCCTTGTATTCATCTAAAAGTTCTACTCCCTCGACTTTTTCTTCATTATTTACAGCATCAGAAACTCTTAAAATCATGACCATACATTTCAATTTTTCTTTTTGTAATTGCCCAATTTCAGATTCTAGTTTTACCTGTTCTTTAAGTAGTTCTTGAAGAGTTTCTTTATTGAACTGAATAGCCCTATCATTTACATCACCAAATAATTTTATCCAATTTTCATCCTTTACTAATATAGGAACATTATTTTTCAGTATAATATTTTCATCTAAATCTATATTTTTCATAAACATATGTCCAACTCCCTTTGGTTAAATTATACTACAATGTTTCTATATATTGAAATAAGTTTTTAGGGCTATTTTTAGTATGTACTGTGGAAAATATTTAGTTACTGATATATAATGTTTTATATTGATACTTTTCATAAAGAAGGTGGATATAATGGAAGAAGAATCATTGTACTATGAAGAAGAACTTGTTGATTATAACACTAAAGTAAATATCATATGCGGTATTTGTGCTACTGTATCTCTAAATTTAGTCAATCCTTACTTTGCAAAATTCGCTGAAAGATTAGGTGCTACTGATTACCAAATTGGCTTATTAACCTCATTACCACATTTCGTAAGCATATTTGCCTTTATACCTGGAGCAATACTCATAGAAAGTAATAGCAACAAAAAAAAGGTAACTGGAACCATAATGTTGATACATAAGTTTTTCTATTTATTGTTAGCTTGTGTTCCATTTTTTAATAATGTAAATAAAGCTTCACTTTTCGTTATATTGATAGGTCTTATGAATTTACCTGGTTCTATTGGAACTATGGGCTATCAATCTAGCATTGGAGATATATTCCTCCCTAGAGATAGAGGCATTTCTATGGGACTTAGAAATAGATATGCAACCATTTTTAGTATGATCGTTACTTTCTTATCTGGACAAACACTTGCAAAAATTCCCAAGACAAACAA
The DNA here is from genome assembly GCF_900155565.1 of Anaerosalibacter sp. Marseille-P3206. NCBI lineage: Bacteria > Bacillati > Bacillota > Tissierellia > Tissierellales > Sporanaerobacteraceae > Anaerosalibacter > Anaerosalibacter sp. Marseille-P3206. Next base: position 1,942,882 of record NZ_FUHM01000002.1, on the reverse strand, counting down.
CGAAGCTATAGTATTATACCAAGTATTTTTTGTAATTGCATTTTTAATATCCTTAGGAGAAGTAATATCTTATTTTAAATTTAAAGGTATGAAAAAAAATAAAGATAATAATTGTAAATACATCGATTCTCTAAAAGAAACCCTTAGAAAAGTTCCAAAAGAAAAGGACTTTATAATATTTACCCTATGTTCAGTGTTTTTTCACATAGGATGGATGGGTGCGCAACCATTATTCAGTATATATTCAATTAAAGTATTGAAAGCAAATGAAATTGGTATAAGTGCTATTGCTATAGCAAGTAGTCTTTCATCTATAATAGCCTATACAAAATGGGCAAAATTTGCGGATAAGAAAGGAAATAGCTTTGCACTAAGTTTAGCTATATTCGGAATGGGAATTACACCTATACTATATGCACTATCTAGTACTATTAAGCAACTTGTATTGTTCAATGTGATAGTAGGTGTTTCTGTGGCAGGTACTACTTTGATTTTATTTAATATATTGCTAGAAGTAACACCTAAGGAAAATAGAACAGTTTATATAGCAATATATAATACCTTTATAGCAATAATATCTGCTATAGCTCCAATGATAGGTATAGCTATAAAGGAAGCTACTACTATGAAAATATCATTAGTGATAATTGGATTACTTAGAATTACTGCAAGTATATTTTTCTTCATAAGGGACAAGCATAGAATAGCTTAGGTGACTGGATTTTTCTTGTCACCTTTTCCTTCTCTACTAACTTTACTCAATACATTCACATTCAACATTTATGTGAGTATAATATTATAGGTTTGTAGAGGAGGGCTATTTATGTACAAAGATATAATAAACATATTATCTACTACCACTTTTCAAAAATTGATAAATAATGATTGCATAAAAATAGAGCAGCTAAATGCTGCTACTACTCTTTTAATTAAAATGAATATCCCTTTTAGTTTAAGTTTTTCTCAAGCCACTAGAGAATCAACAAAATCTATTGAATTGACTATATCTATAAATCCCAATACTGTAATTACTTTTTCAATAGATTTTGATGAATAGTTATATTTCACTCTTCTTCAAATAATATTGATATTCTTATTGCATGTTGTGCTTCTTGTGTTCTTGTATTAAAAAATAAATCTTTCAAATACTTATTTGGAGCCATAAGATATTCTTCTCCATACTTTTTATAATCATTAGTCTCAGCTAATACTCTTAATTTTAACGCTTCCTCATAGTCATCTATAACTATTGGCTCTAAAGGCTCAGGATAATAGTATCTTCCTGTAATCATATAATATACTTTTTGAAAATTTTCAGCATGCATTTTTTCATCTTGGCTGAACTCATTTATTATCTCTTTTGAAAGTTCTGTTGGTGCTAATTTTGCCAATTCTTTATAATAAGCACTATCTTGAAGTTCATCTTGAATATATTCTTCTAGCCTTTTAACTAATCCAGTGTAATATCCCCAATTATAATTATCATAATAGTTATTACATCCACTATTGTAAAAGTCATAATACATAAAAAACACCTCCTAAGATTATCTAATATATAATATTCATATAATCCTAGGAGGTTCTTAGGTTCCGCTGCCTATATCACCATTATTTTCTTAGTATTCTCTTTACTATTTATAATTTCTTATATTTCTGATATATTCGTCTATAAACTAACATCAATATAATTGATCCTAATGTACTTGAGATGGCTACAATAATTCCCCCTATATTAGTATTAAAAAGTAATGAGAGTATTCCACCTAATATAAATGTAAAGCTGTATAAAATCCACATAATTCCGTTAGCTTTATTATATGCTTTCACATCAGAAATTTCTTCAGGTTTTACTGTAGTTCCAGACCAAAAATGCATTGGCGTTTTCCTTTTTAAAGCGTATATTCCAATTGATATAAAAGCCAAAGCACATATCCATACGATTATCGCAAATGGTATAGCTCCTTCCATACAATCACCTCCATTTATTTAATCCCCCTTTCAAAATCTCACCACACAAAACAATTTAAAGATCCTGCAATAAATGCAGCTTGTAATTTTCTAACCTCTTCCTTGAAATGAACATGGTCTAAATAAATATCAAAACCTAAATTTTTAGTGAAATTATACATATCTAAACACGGTATATTATATTCATCCATTATTTCTTTTGCAACAGTATCATAAGCAATAATATCTTTACTATATCTTAAAAATCCTACATCTCTATCATTATGAATCTCATCAACTATAGGTGTTAATCCTATCCAAATAACCTTATTAGCCATAGTCTTAGCAATATCAATTATTCTAATTAAATTCTTCTTGTACTGTTCCAACTCAATCTGAATTCTATTTGAATATCTATCTATACGCACATCATGTAATCCACAATTAATAAGTAAAATATCATAAACAGTATTCTTTTCATTTTCCTCCATTAAATACCCTAATATCATTCCACTATCTCCTGCATTCGCTCCAATAGGTTTATCTAAATCTAATAGAGCTTCTCCTATACCTCTTTTTCTATCATAATCAAATTTATCTACTATCATAGCTTTTAAATATGGACCATAATGTATTGATACGCTATCACCTATTACAAATACTTTACGCTTCATAAATATCACCTTTGATTACCTTTCTATAATTCAACTACTTCTCCTCAACCATTACCTCCAAGGACGCCCTTTCCCAAGCCAACCTTGTTCCTCCCAATGTTTTTTGTCAGTTGGATTAAATGAAAACTTTTTTTGTATAAATCGCATTACAAAAAATAGTACTTTTACTTTAATACTTGGATTGTTATATTTATATCCTTTCCTTATTTTTGTAGACAATTTATCTACTTATTGTTGTATTTGTTTTTTCTTACTATCCTTAACACCTTTTCCATAGCAGTTTTTATTGGAGCAATTACTTCATGATGTGGGCAAAATTCTTCGCCCTTTAAAAAACAATTTGTACATCCACAGCAGAAATTAGGCATATCTTTTGGTAAAAAAAATTCACTTAGATTCTCTTTCTCTACAAGTAAATTTTCTAAAAAAAGTTGCACTATATTGTAAGTACTTCCGTTCTACAAAACCTACTCAAATATATCAAAATATATTTATACAAATAGATTTTGCTCAAGAAGTATCACCTTCTCGATTTAATTCATCCATATATTAGATTTCTCTAACGTATGGCCAGTAAATAGAATTTTACTTTTTTTAAAATTCCATTTAGCTGTATATGTTGAGTTGTATAAATCCCAATCAACATAGTCCGAACCAGACAATAATTTATCTTTTTTAGCTATATTAACACTACTGTTTATATCTCTTGATAATTTAGTTTTACATTTTTGACATGTAAATTCTCTTATCTGTGGATCTTTTTTTTCTTTATTTCCACATATACAACAATTTTTAGTTGTATCTTTTTCGTCTACTTTTGAATAGTGTTTACCGCTTCTTTCCATTACCCATTTTAGTATGTTTCTAAATTCTCCTATTATTTCTTGATTTAACATGCTTCTATGCATATTATCATAAGTTGCAGTATTAAGACTAGGAGTATAGTCTCCTATTGCTACATAGTCATAGTTTTTTGCTATCCAATTAGCAATGCTATAACAACTTGACTTTATTTGTTCTCGTCTCTTGTGGTAAGCATTGTCTAATGCTTTGTTTAGCTTTGTCCATCTTTTGCTTGGTAGGTAATAGCTTCTCCCTGTTTCTGTTTCTATTAGTTTTGATTTTCTGCTGCATAAATCTCTCTTTGATTTTATTTCATCTATTACTTTGTCCCAATATTTTGTTTGTGGCAGTTTTTCAAATTCATAACTTACTCCAGTATTATCTATGGCTACAAAGAAGTTTTTATGATTTTGGTCTATTGCTATCCATTTGTTTGTTTCTTTTTTGTCTATGTCTTTTCTTTCTATACAAAATATTGCATAGAATTTGTTGCCTTGTTGTTTGCATAATCTGAAGTTTTTTATTTTGTCTGTGTTTCTTAAATTTAAATTTTCTTTTAGTTTTCCTATTACTTTTATTCTTTTATTTTCTTTATTTATTCCTAAGGTTATTTGTAAATTTTTGTTTTCTATTAGTTTAAAGCCTTTGTTTGGTTCATCATAATATAGTGAAAACCAATGTTTTTTCCATGATTTGAATTTAGGATATCCTGTTTCATTGTTGAAAAATTTTTTGTATGTTTCTTTCAGTCTTATTGCTGTGTTTTTGAGTGGTGATGAATGTACTGAGTATAAAAAAATAAACTCTTGTTTTAGTATTGGAACTTGATTTCTTAAGTTCCTTCCTGTTAAGAGTTTTTTGTCATTATTATTTTCTTTATAATCTTTTATTGTCATTTCCAAAAGATAATTGTATAGCCAATTACATATTTTAGATTGTCCATCTAGAATTAATTCATCTTGTTTTGTAAAGATAACTTCTATTTTTCTATTGAATATCATTACATTCATTCACCGCCTTCGGCTATTTGAATAGTTCCTTGTTTTCTTGTTGAATTGTTTTTGCCTTATGACTTCTACTGCCATATAGTTTTGTTGAAAATACTGTTATTATTGATAGAACATCTTCTACTAGTTCTTCTTCATAAGTTTTATCTTCTGTATAATTTATTATTTCAATTTTAACACCATTAAAGTCACACATTTGTTCTATTATGTCGTATCCAAATCTTATTAATCTGTCTTTATAATTAATTACAATCCTGTCAATTTCTCTTTCGCATATTAATTTTATTAGTTCTTTTAAACCTTTTTTATTGTAATTTAAGCCACTTCCTATGTCTTTGATTATTTTAAATTGATATCCTCTTGCACTACAATAATCACTTACTGTTTTAATTTGCCTTTCTAAATCTTCTTTTTGATCTGATGAAGAAACTCTACAATATCCAATGGTTAGTTTTTTATTTTCTTTTTTGTTTTTTAAACTAATAAGTGTGCTTTTATCGTATCTTCTATGTCCTCCAGCTGTCCTTTCAGGCTTTATCTTGCCTTCATCTTCCCATCTTCTTAGAGTTGATTTTGCAACTCCTAAATATTCACTTGCTTCTTTTATGGTAAGTTTTATAATAATCACCCCTTACTATAAAGTATAGTATAAGCCTATTTAATATGCAATGTTTTTAAGTAACTTTAATTAGTTTTAGGTATACTGTTTTATAACCCCTATGCTCTGTTCCATACATCACTACTATTTTCATGCTTTCTCTCCTTTATAGAAATTATATAAATAATCAATTCATCTTTATCTAAATTCAATCTCTTTTTTTAATGTCCTCTAAATAATGCCATTTTCCTAAATAGAATTTCTATTTTTTCGTTCAAGCACATAAATAAGCTTGTCTTCCCATCTACCATTCATATCATAGCAATGTTCAACTCTATCTATAAATCTAAATCCAAGTTTACTAAATATTTTTTGCATTTTAATATTAGAGCCCATAGTATCTGCATATATCTTATTTAAGCCTAGATTATTAAATGTATAGTCAATGAGCAACGAAACAGCTTCAGAACCATATCCTTTCCCTTTCACACTGTCATTAACAAGAATTATTCCAAGCTCACACTTACTTTGCTCATAATCAATTCTTTTAAGATTCATATTTCCTATTGGTTCTCCATTTTTTAGAAAAATCCCGATATCTGGATACCAACTTTCCCGTTCTATACTTCTATTAAATTTAATGTCTACTTGATGACTATCATAGATGTATTCATTAGGATCCATCACTGGATCTGCAACATAGTTCATCCAAAATTGATGCCAATTTTCTCTTGTAAATGATCTAAGATCTATTTTATCTCCAATGACTTCCAAATCCTCACCTCATCTTATTGCTATTCATATTTTTCAACATATTCCTCATAATAAAGAACTTCAATAATATTAGACCAATTAAGCACAGAGCCAACGAAATCTTGAATATCAAGATTAGGCATTTCATAGGTTTCCATATCATTAACTGTCCCTGTACCATCCTCTATGAAAGTAACTTTATATCCTCTATCTCTAGCAGCAATAGAAGTAAACATACAGCAATATTCAGTATTAAAACCAACAATAAACAAGTGATCTATCTGATTTTTCTTTAACAAATTATCTAAATTAGTATTCATAAAAGCTATTGGACTATCCTTTTCAATGACAATATCACTATCAACTTCTATATAATCAAGAAGCTCACTATCATCTGTCCCATATTCTATAATACTACCTTCTATTTTATCAATATGTTTAAATGCAATTATTTTATCTCCTCTGTTTTTAAATTCAGCTATCATCCTTTTAACAATTTCTTGTTGCTCAAAGAACTGTTTATTATTAAAAAATCCTTTTTGCATATCTAATATCAACAACGCTTTCATAAATATCTCCTCTTTTCATTAATCATATTCATCATTAAGTGGCTCTGTTGCCTTTGAGTTTTTTATACAAACAATATATTGTGTAACCTTTTCTTTATTACAACCAGTTTGATATACTCCAAATGCTTCTAATACTTCAAATTTTCTCACAAATAAAAGTCAAATCAGTAATCCATTGAATTAATGTATCTGAATGTTCTTTTAGTTTATCAGGATCTTTTTCAAATCCTTGTAATAATTTATATTGATGTGAATAATGGTTCATCTATAAACAATCCCCTTTTTTATGTTAATAAAGACTTGATAATCTAATTTTCTGTTACTTAAATAATTTATTATCAAGTCCTAATCTACAATTGTATGTTTATTCGATTTCTAAATAGAAGTTCTTCCTTGAATGAACTAAGGTTAATATTTCAACATCCCCATTCTCTACTTGATATATCATTCTATAAGAATAAATCATTAATTCTCTTATTCTTTCATTGCTCAACTCAGGAACGGCTCTACCTATATTGGGGTATTCTTCTAAATAGTCCGTTTTATTTATTATTTCATTAATAACTTTCTTAGCATAAACCACTGAATCCTTTGAAATATAATCATATATTCCTCTTAAATCATCAATGGCAATTTTTGACCACTTTACCATTCTCTTATTTCCCTTCGTAGTTTATCTGTATCAATAAAATTACCTTTATTTATATCCTTTTGACCTTTTTTAACTTTATCTAAAACATATAATTTATACATGAATTCTTCCATATCAAATTTTTCTGGCAATTTAGATACTAAATCTATAATATCTTGTTTTAAAATTTGCATAATCCCACCTCCAGTTTAATTATCTTATGTTAATTATATACGAATATTGCAAAAAAATCTCTTCTAGTTAAATACAATTTAAGTATCTACAAATTCACTTTCATCCTCTAAACATATAGCACTCTATAGTCCTGAGAGAGGTAATCTAGTGTTTTTACCCATTTAAATTCAACTCCCCTCAAAATTACGGCAATTGTCCTATGAATTCAAGTATATTTCTTTCATATACATCTGGATAATCAAAAAATATATTCCCACAGTTGCTCCCCCATATGAAGTTCCCCATATCCCAATCTTATTATTATCATTAATATTATCTTTTAAATATTCTACACAATCTGCTAAGTCATCACTTTCTAAATAACCAAATGTAGTATATTGTGCTGTATTTTCTCCAGAACTTCGTTGATCATATGAAACAACATTATATCCATTTTCCAAAAACATATTAGCTATTGGATAATTTGTCCAATGACTATAATAATTCCCAAGGTAATTCCAATTATTTTTAATGTTTTTTTCTTTTTCAATGTTTCAATCTCCTTTTACAAATATTAATAATCTTTATATCTTATATATCTTATGTGCAAAATATCCTTCAATTACTTCATCATAAATTTTATGTATAGGCTTATTTTCCTTAACTGCTTGTTCAAAATACTGTAACTCATTTAGTTTTTTTCCGTATTTTACACCTAACTCATTTACTTCTCTCCATGTTTCTAATATGAACTCTGTTCTTGGATGTTGACGTTTATACTCATATGCACTTTGTAATATCAGCTGAAAAGCCTCTATCTCATCTATCCCACATTTTATATCTATTTTCTTATCTTTAATGTAGTCTAACTTATCGTTTAATGTAGTTGCACCTGCAAATCCATCTCTAGCTCCATAACGAATATGGCGTATATTCATCATTACCATTGTTCCAAAACACATAGGACATGGTTCCATAGTTGTATAAAGTATATAATTTCTTATATCCGCATGTTCTGGTTCACGCAATCCCAACATTGCTGTCATTTCTGCATGAGCCATATTGGTTCCAGCAAGGGGATGTTCAGTACTATTATCATAAATTCTATTTCTTCCTTTTGATACTATTTCGCCTTCTTTTGTTACAATTATACATCCGATAGGTATAGTGCCCTTTTTATAAGCTTCCCACGCCATTTCAAATGCTTCTTGCCATGGTTTTTCTAAATACTTCCACATTTACATCTCCGCCTTTTTTTAACCAGTTTATAATCTAGGAATTATTTATACATATAATCTTATATTCGCTTATTCTATAAATATTTACATATTCCTTCTTTTTTCCAAACATATGAATAAAAAAGAAGAAGACAATTTTTGCCTTCTTCTTTTTTTAGTTCCTTTATAAACTACATTAAATGTTTTTTCTTATATCTTCATATTCTTCTACTGATATTTCAATACCTCCATTATCAATCTTTGATTGCTATAATAAAAAATTTTCTTCTCAATGGAACTTCCCACCACATTGCATATTCTACAAATATACCCCTATTCCTTCTTTTTCTCAAACAAATATATCTACAAAAAGAAAAGGTAACAGGGAAGTCCCTATCACCTTAATGCGTTTTCTATATCTTCTATTATGTCTTCAATATCTTCTAATCCTACAGATATTCTTATCATGCTTTCTGTTAGTCCAAATTCTTTAAGCTTTTCTGTAGGGTATCCTAAATGGGTCATGGCAGCTGGAAGTTCTATTAGTGTTTCACAGTCTCCCAAGCTTACTGCTAACTTCATTAGTTTAACTCCATTGACTACCTTTTTTGCAGCTTCTAGGCCACCTTCTACTTCAAAAGCAATTATTCCTCCAAAGCCTTCCATTTGACTTTTAGCTATATTATGGCCTTTAAAGCTTGGTAGTCCTGGATAGTAGACATTTTTGACTTTTGGATGTTTCTCTAAATACTTAGCTAACAATAATGCATTTTTTTCATGTTCCCTCATTCTAACTCCTAAAGTTTTAAGTCCTCTAAGTAATAGCCATGCATTAAAAGGACTCATAACGCCACCAAACTCACACATGTAGTCAAATTTTAACTTGTGTACATAGTCTAATTTTTTTGCTATTGCCACTCCTCCTACTACATCTCCATGACCTGAGATGTATTTTGTAGCACTGTGAACTACTACATCTGCTCCTAATAATAATGGCCTTTGAAAATAAGGAGTTGCAAAGGTATTGTCAACTACTACCTTTATATTTTTTTCCTTTGCTATCTCACAAACCCCTTTTATGTCAATTATATTTAAATTAGGATTTGATGGAGTTTCAAAATAAATAACCTTAGTATTTTCGCTAATAGAATTTTCAAGTAATTCTAAATTGGTTAAATCTATTAGTTTGGATTTAACACCATATTGAGGTAATAGATTTTTGATTACATTATAAGTTGAACCATATAGGGTACTATTTCCTATGACTTCATCACCAGGTTTTAATAGTGAAAATAGTACACTTGAAACTGCAGCCATTCCTGAAGCAAAAGCAACTGAGCCTACTCCTTCTTCAAGAACTGCCATTTTATTTTCAAATAATCTAAGTGTAGGATTATTTCCTCTAGTGTAGACATAATCATCACTTTCAAAATTCATTACTTTAGCTACATCTTCAATACTATCAAAAACAAATGTTGAAGTTTGAAAAATAGGAGGATTTAATGCCTTTTCAGGATTATTTCCCACTTGTCCACCGTGGATTAATAGAGTGTTCTTTTTATATTTATTATCCAAGTTCACTACTCCTTTCCTATCTTTGTCCATATTTATTTAAATAGAAATCTCTCATAAAATCTATGTCTTCTTGAGATAATGGTACTACTCCACCTAAAAGTTGTGCATATATAGTAGCCTTTGCAGTTTTCTCTAGTATTAGTGATATCTTAAGGGTCTCTTTTAAGTCCTTTCCTGCTGACAATGCTCCATGATTTGCTAATATAACAGCATTTCTTCCTTCTAATGCCTTTACTGCATTTTTAGCAAGTTCCATACTTCCTGGAAGTGCGTACTCACTAACTCTAACGTCTCCACCTGTTATTTGAACTAAATCTTCTGCAGCTCCAGGGATGCCTTTTCTCGCCATTGCAAGAGCAGTGCAATAAGTACTATGAGTATGAACAACTGCTCCTACTTCACTTCTATTCTTATATATTTCTAAATGCATATTGTATTCTATTGAAGGTTTTCTCTCTCCATCAACTACTTCTCCATCCATGTTGAGTATAGTAATATCCTCTGGCTTAAGAGAATAATAGTCCATTCCACTTGGTGTTATTGCTATTAAATTATCATCTATTCTTTTACTAATATTTCCCCAAGTTCCTACCACTAAGCTAGTCTTAGCCATTTCGATACCTGTATTTATTACTTCCATTCTTTCTTTTTCGTACATTTCCAAGCCTCCTTACAACTTGATAAGTGAACTATTACAAGTACAATTTTCTTGATTTAATTCTTCTAATAGAGCATTTATAAATAAATTTGTCACCAATTCCTTTTTACCTTCCATAGCTCCAGCTATGTCGTGGATTGTTATACCAGTTGGTTCTACACCTGTACACCAGTTGCTTATTATTCCTACAGCTTGGTAGCACATGCCAAGTTCCTTAGCTAAAACAACTTCAGGTACATTAGTCATACCTACTACATCTCCACCTAGTTTTCTATACATCTTTATTTCACTTGCAGTTTCAAACCTAGGGCCTTCTGTACAAACATATACTCCCTCACCTTTTATTGGGACATTTTCTCTTTTTGCCATGCTATAAAATACATTTCTTAAGTTTTTACAATAAGGATCAGACATATCTGTATGGATAACTCCCTCTTTTCCACCTTCATAGAATGTCATAGGTCTTGATTTTGTAAAGTCTATAAAGTCACTTATAACAACTATATCTCCAGGAACATAGTTTTCATTCATAGAACCTACTGCTACAGTAGCATAGATGTATTTTACACCCAATTCACTTAAAGCCTTCATATTGGCCCTATAGTTAATCAAATGTGGAGGAACTGAATGGCCTTTTCCATGACGTGGAAGAAAAACTATCTCTTCACCCTTAACCTTTACTACCTCAACTTGAACTTCACCGTATTCTGTATTGACCATTTTTATGTAAGTTTCCTCTCCTACATCATATACGCCAGTACCGCCAATAATAGCCTTTTCCACAATATCACCTTCCCTATATTGTGAGTCAGGGGACTTATCCCTGACTCATTATCTGAGTTTGCTTAAGTTTTCTTTGAATGGTGGTCTTATGACTCCCTTTTCTGTTATTATTGCTGTAATATTTTCATTTGGTGTTACATCAAATGAAGGATTGTACACTTTTACCCCTTCAGGAGCAATTTGCACTCCATTTATATGAGTTACTTCTTTTTCATCTCTTTCTTCAATTACTATATCTTTTCCTGTTTCAATATCAAAATCAATAGTTGATATTGGAGCTGCAATGTACATTGGTACATTATATGCCTTTGCCACAACTGACAACATGAATGTTCCTATTTTGTTGGCTGTATCTCCATTGGAAGCTATTCTATCCGCACCAACAACTATTAAATCAATCTTTCCATCTCTTATAAGGGTTGCAGCAACATTGTCAGGAATAAGATTGCAAGGTATTCCTTCTTTAACTAATTCCCAGCTTGTAAGTTTTGCCCCTTGTAGTCTAGGTCTTGTTTCATCTGCATATACAAATATATCCTTACCTGAATAAAAAGCCTCCCTTATAACTCCTAAAGCTGTGCCAAATCCAACAGTAGCCAATGCTCCTGCATTGCAATGGGTTAGAATAGTTGCCTTTTCTGGCACTAAGGTATTGCCGTGTTTCCCCATTGCCTTATTTATTTCTACATCTTCTTTGGCTATTTTATTTCCTTCTTCTTTTAGCTTTTCATATATCTCTTCTGGGGATAATTCTATATTATCTTCTAATACACTTCTCATCCTCTTTATTCCCCACATTAAATTCACTGCAGTAGGTCTAGATACGTTTAATACTTCTAGCACTTCTTTCATTTTTGTAGTGAAAGCATCTTTGTCTAATGATTTGAATTCCTTAGCTCCTAATACCACTCCATAAGCTCCACTAGCACCAATTGCTGGAGCTCCCCTCACTACCATATCTTTTATAGCAAAATCCACATCCTTGTAGGTTTCACATACAAATATTTCATAGGAATTTGGAAGTTTTCTTTGATCTACTAGGAAAAGTTTTTCGTCTTTAAATTCAAGAGTTTTTATCTCCATACATATTAACTCCTTTCTATAAACTGGCGACCACAGGTCGCCGCTACAATGTTTATCTGTTTACTAGGCTGTGAGCAGCTTTTTCTGCGTTGTACATTACTTTTTCTACATCTATTGTTTTGATTTCATAGTTTTCCATTATTATTTTTCCGTCTACTATTACAGTTTCAACATCAGATGCTTGGCAAGAATAAGCTATAGCTGAAACAATATTGTGTCTTGGGCATAGATGGGGTTTGTTCATATCTATAAGGATTAGATCAGCCTTCTTTCCTTCTTCTATTGAACCTATTTCCCTTTCCCAACTTAATGCCTTTGCACCATTTATTGTAGCCATTTCTATTGCCTTGATAGCTGGAATAGATATAGCACTTTCGTTTACTGGTTTGTTAATAAGTGCAGCTAGATTCATTTCTTCAAACATATTTAAATTGTTATTGCTAGAAGAACCATCTGTACCTAATGCTACATTTACTCCTTTGTTTAGCATTTTCTCTACAGGTGCAAATCCACTAGCAAGTTTTAAATTGCTACCTGGGTTGTTTACAACATTTACACTGTTTTCACTCAATATATCTATATCCTCATCAGAAATATGAACACAATGTGCTGCTAATGTTGGATATTTAAATAATCCCAAATCATATACATGTTTGATTGGTGATTTGCCATATAATTTGAAACTATCTTCTACTTCTTTTTTAGTTTCTGAAAGATGAATGTGTAATCCTGTTTTTAGTTCATCTGCTAATTCTATAAGTTTTTCTAAATAACTTGGACTACATGTATAAGGTGCATGAGGTGCTACCATTACCTTTATCCTTCCATCTCCAGTTCCGTGAAAATCTTTATATAATTGTCTTGTATAATCTATTTTCCCCTTATTAACCTTTTCATCATCTTCTTCAATAGTTCCTCTAGATAGTACTCCTCTAATTCCTGATTCTATTGTAGCCTTTCCCACTTCTTCCATGAAAAAGTACATATCTGAATAGCATGTCACACCAGATCTAATCATTTCTACAATACTTAACATTGCTCCCCAATAAACATCTTCAGCAGTTAAATTTGCTTCTACTGGCCAAATCTTTTGTGTTAACCATTCATGCAATGGTACATCATCAGCAAAGTTTCTTAGTAAAGACATGGAAATATGAGTATGTCCATTTACAAGACCTGGAATAGCAACTTTTCCCGATGCATCTATTGTCTTTTTAACTTTTAAATCTTCTCTTATATCTCCAATGTGTTTAATAGAATCTCCTTCTATGTATATATTGGTATTTTCTATTGGCTCTAATGTTTTTCCCATAGGTAATAATGTTACATTCTTAATTAAAATAGTCATTAAAAAACCTCCCTTTTTAGTACTAATTTTAGTATACCATAATTTTAATCTCATTAAACTGAAAAGAGAAGCTATTGCTTCTCTTTTATTAACAATTCTCCACTATATATATCTTTTTTTCTATATATTACATAGCTAGTTATTATTCTTGTAGCCATATCTATACCTATTATAATCCACAATGCCATAATATCTTTTTTGAAATAGTAAGCCATCAGTAGAGAAAATGGAACTCGTATACCCCAAAGACCTATTCCAGCTACAATCATAGGAACCTTTGTATATCCTGCACCTCGTAATGCGCCATTGATTACTCCTGCTACATTGAGAGGTAACTGAGCAAAACCCATGACAAATAGATATCCAATACCTATCTTAATAACCTCTGCGTCATTAGTAAGTATTCTCATGATTTGTTCTGGGAAAAATATAAGCATTCCAGCTGTAAATATGGTGATAATAGATGTACCTATTACCAGCTGTTTTAAATATTTCTTTCCTAATTCTTTCTCACCAGATCCCAAGGTTTGCCCAATAAATGTAGTAGCTGCTACCCCGAATCCTGCAGCTGGCATATATGATATTGACTCTGCTTGAAGTCCTAATTGATAAGCTGCAAAAGCTACTTCCCCATAGGTAAGGATAACCTTAGTAATAATAATAGCAGCAATTTGCCAAAATATAGACTCAAATGAAGATGGAAGTCCCACCTTGTATATAGAAACTACTTCTTTTTTGTCTAGTTTAAATGAATTTGAACCAGTTGAATAACTTAATATTCCATCTTTGCTAAATAAAACCCACAATCCTATGATAGCTGCTATAGCTTGGGACAATACTGTCGCAAGAGCTGCCCCTTTAAGTCCCATTGGCTTAAAGCCAAAATGTCCAAATATGAAAGTATAGCTAAAACCTATATTGAGTAAATTCATTATTAAAGCAATTTTCATAGGGGTTTTAGCATTTCCAGTTCCCTGAAGTACTCCTGCTACTATGAGGATTATAGTTAAAAATGGCAATCCCCAAGAAACCGTTCTCAAATGTATAGTTCCATTCTGCAAAAGAACATCTCTTGGATTGAATATCTTCAAGAAAAATGGCGCCTTCCAAAATAACAATTGTTGAAGAATAAATACTAATATTATAGAAGACAAGAGCGTTTGTACTGTTACCTTTCTCATCTTATCTCGATTATTAGCTCCATAAGCTTGAGCCACGAACACAGATGCCCCAGTAGCAATTCCCTTGAAAAGAGCCCATACTATCTGAGTAATTCTAGTACTTATCCCCAGAGAACCTATTGCTATAGCGCTTATCCTTCCTATCATTGCCATAGATACAAATCCAGCCAACATTTGAAGAATATTTTCCATAGTTACTGGCAATATCATAGAAAATATCTTTTTTCTGATTATTGCGTTTTCTCTTTTGTTCACATCCCTACTCATAGGCATTTCTCCTTATGTATATTGTAATATAATTATATTATATTTAGAGTCTCTAAACAAGATTTGTTCTAAACAATATTTTTTCATTTGTAAATCTATCTTATATGTTAATTAGCTTTAATTCAATACATGATTAAATAAATCATTGACACTATATGAAAAATAACTTACTATATATTATATACTATTTAGAGAGTCTAAACAATTTTAAGGAGATGATTGAATGAACCAAATAAACAATGAACTACTTACAGGAGATTTACGAAAAAATCTCCTTAAAATTTCTATCCCTACAATGCTCGGTTTTGTACTACAAGCAGTATACGATATAGTAGATATGATATGGATTGGACGTATATCTGCAGCTGCTGTAGCAGGAGTTACAATATTTTCAACTGTATTTTGGATTGTTTCTGTATTAAACGAAATAATAGGATCTAGCTCTATTTCTCTAGTATCCCAAAGTTATGGTAGTGGTAACAGCGAAAGAACTGTGAGAATAGTTGAACAAACACTTACCTTTAAAGCTCTAGTTGCAATAATTGCTGCTGTTATTATGCTATTTACACTAAAACCTCTTTTAGGTTTTTTCACTGATGAAGCGGATGTTTTGAAAGCTGCATTAGACTATGGCTATATACGAATATTCTTTTTACCGATTATGTTTTCATCTTATTCAGTAAATACATCCTTAAGATGCCTAGGTGATGCAAAAACACCAATGTATATAATGATAGTAGCTGCAATCGTTAATATATTTTTAGATCCATTGTTTATGTTTAGTCATTTTCCTGGAACCAATATTCCTGGTCTTAACTTAGGTGTATTTGGTGCTGGACTTGCAACAGTTATTTCTACTATTGTAGCTTTTACTTTAGGTTTTGTTATATTAATTAAAGGAACTGATAAAGTAAAAATTACTCTTAAAGGTCTATTTACTTTAGATTGGGGAATAGATAAAAAGCTTTTAACAATAGGTTTTCCATCTGGTATGGAAGTTCTTTCAAGAAACTTAGCTAGCGTATTTACGCTTAAATTTGTTTCTCAATACGGTACTAATACCGTTGCTGCCATGGGAATTGGAGGTAGACTTTTCAACTTTGCCTTTATGCCTATATTTGGGATTGTAATGGGTAGTAGTACTATTATCGGCCAATGTCTAGGTGCTGAAGATGTAAAAAGAGCTAAAGATACTGCTAAATTTTCTGCACTACTTAATTTCATAATGATGAGTATTGTATCATTGATTGCAATATTGTTCCCTCGCCAAGTTATGAGGATATTTATAGATGATGTAAATGTAATAGAGGTAGGTAAATCTATGATTCAGATAATGATACCTGCATTAGCTCTTGGAGGAGCTGCCATGGGATTAGGTTCAGTTTTTCCAGGATCAGGACACAATCTCCCACTTTTACTATCTAGTTTAATATCTAGATGGGGAGTTCAAATACCACTACTTTTCCTAACAACAAGAGTATTAAATCTATCAGTACTATATGTTTGGGGAAGCTTTATAATAGCTGATGCTATTGAAATGTTGATAGTGTTTATATCCTACAAAAAAGGTACTTGGGAAACTAAAAGAGTATGAAAGAAGGAAATACTTATTAAATGTAGAATAATATTAAAAGGAAACAAAAGATTATATTATGACTTATATGGAGGTTGAAAAATGGCAAAAAATAAGTATAATATTAAAATGTTTTTAATGATATTATTCCCACTTATAGTTTCCATAGTTATAGATAGACTCATAGCTACTGCAACAATTTATAATAAACCTAATATAGGTAATGTCGCAGATTTTATTATTAAAATTTGGAAATACGCTTGTATTGTTTATTGGTATTGGGTAGGCAAAAAATATGGAGGTTTTTATAGGGGAAGAACTAAAAGTTTTATATTGGGAAATGTTTTGTGGGGAATTGGATTTGTTTTTTATATTATAATATTCTTTTTAACAGATTCAAATAGTAGAATCAATTTTATTAAGGTAATACCTTGGTTTAATCAGTTAGCCCAAGGATATAGTTTAGGATTTGTGAGATGGAGTAGTCTCATTATCTCCTTATTTACAAAGAATATAGAGAGTCGTATTGCTGTAATTGTTTCTTATGTACTTATGTTGATTGTATTTAGCATAGGTTTTTATAATGGAAAAAAGTGAGTCAATGAGTCAGGGGACTGTCCCCTAACTCATTGACTCACTATGGATGCACCTAAAATTCCTGCATCATTGCCTAATTTCGCTGATTCTATTTTTACATTTCTAAAACTTCTCATTATATAATCTGGAAGCTTTTCTTTGATACTTTCTACAATATATTCCTGCTTCATTATTCCTCCACCTAGAACAATAAGGGAAGGGTTAAATATATGAACAAGACTAGATATCCCAATTACGATTTCATCTATCCATCTATCCACAATTTCTTTATAAATCATATCCCCTTCATTTACCTTATCAAAAATAATTCTCCCATTAATTTCGCCTTCAAGCTTTAAAGTTTTCTTAACTAACTCTATAAGAGCTGAAGTAGATGCATAAGTTTCATAGCAACCCCTTCCTCCACAAGTACAAGGGTTACCTCCAGCATGGGTAATCATATGTCCAAACTCGCCTGCAGAATTAAATGAACCCCGATATATTTGTTTTTTATCTACAATAGCTCCTCCTATACCAGTTCCATAGGTAAGGCATAAAAAACTATTATATTCCCTTCCCGCTCCGTAATAAGCTTCTCCTATTGCAGCACAATTAACATCATTTTCTACTGAAGTAGGTATACTATATATATCTTCTATCCTCTTTTTAATATCCATGCGAGTCCAACCTGGGAGATTATCTGTAGCAAATATAATGCTGCCTTTTTTTGAATCTACTTGTCCAGCGGTGCTAACACCTATCCTATCTATATTGTGAAATTCACCAATAACAGATAAAATCCGTTTCATAAGGGCTTCTCCACCTTCTTTAGCTCTAGTTGGTATTTCATATTTTTCGTATATTTTTCCCTTTTCATCTACAATACCATACTTTATAGATGTCCCACCTATGTCAAATGCTAATATACGCATGATATGCCCCCTCACCTAATAATCTCCTCTTAAAAATGAATTCTTATAATCAACTTATAGCACTTACAAACTTCTTAGTTACTTCCATAGGCCTTGTTATTGCAGTTCCTACAACTGCAGCATATATTCCACAATCCATAGCTTCTTTTAACTCATCAGGAGAGCCTATGCCACCTTCCGCTAAAACAGGTATTGTAAGCTTTTCAACTAATGTTTTCATAAGCTCAAAATCAGGAAGTTTTCTATTCTTTGTATCTTCTGTGTAACCACTTAATGTTGTCCCTACTAGATCAAAACCAAGTTTTTCACATTCAATTCCTTCACTAACCTTCGATATATCTCCCATGATAAGAATATTTGGATATGTTTTTCTAATTTCTTCTACAAATTCCTTAAGTGTTAAGCCATCAGGTCTTTTTCTGTCTGTTGCATCTATAGCTACAATATCCGCTCCTGCTTCTACAACTTCTTTAACTTCCACCATAGTAGGTGTTATAAATACATCAAAATTATCATAAACTCTCTTTCTTAAACCTATGATGGGAAGATTTACTGTCTTTTTAATTTCTACTATATCTTCTCCCCCATTGGCTCTTATTCCTACTGCTCCACCTAACATAGCCGCATATGCCATTCTAGACATTATATATGAACTATGAAGAGGTTCATTTTGAAGGGCTTGACAGGATACTACTAATCCACCTTTTATTAACTTTAAAACATCTTTTGTTACCATTTTTTCTGCCTCCTAAGCTTCTCTATATAGATTTTAGTACTCGTATATCTTCAACACCATATCTATCTCTAATCTTTCTAAATTCATCCTTTACTTTTTCCTCTTCACATGAACTTAAATTATTAAAAGGCCTACGAACATAACCTCCATCAAATCCCATCCACTTCATGGCAGCCTTTATTACTGCATAGTAATCATATTTCAGAGAAGCTTCGATAATATCAACTGCTATCTTTTGCTTAATTTGAGCTTTACTGAATTCTCCAGCCTTTATATTATTATAAATATCTACATATACATCTGCTAACATACTATAAAAAGAACCGATGATTCCATCTGCTTCATTGAAAAGACCTGAAACAGCCATTTCATCTGCACCAGAATAAACCATAAAATCCTTACCTATCTGAGCTTTTGCCTTGTGAATATCTTGATGAGTATATGCAGTATATTTAATCCCTTTTACATTCTCAATAGTAGATAATCTCTTTATGAAATCAAATCCAAATAAACCTGCAAGAGGAACATTGTATACAATCATTGGTAAAGGTGTTGACCCTGACAAATCCTCGTAGTATTTAAAAATATTGTTATCTTTAAACTTCCAATAAAAAGGTGGCACTGATGAAATAGCATCTACCCCAGTTTCATAGGCATCCTTAGCAAGATCTATAGAAATTTTAGTAGAAATAGCTCCAATATGTGCAATAACAGGAACCCTACCATTAACCTGATCAACTACAACCTTTACAACTTTTTTTCTTTCATCTGGAGTCATTAGAAAACCCTCACCAGTACTACCAGTTAAATAAAATCCATGAACTCCTTCTTCAATTAAAAAATCAACTACATTTCTCATTCTTCCTTCATCAAAGTTTTCATTTTCATCAAATGGCGTAATTAATGCTGGTATAACTCCTACTATATCGGTAATCTTAAAATTTGACACATTAACCCCTCCTTAATCCTTCTGCTTAAATCTTTTAAATCAAACTAATATTTTCTTCTGCAACTATCAATATCGCCCTTTAAAGCATAAAGTTTTGAATTCTGGAATTTAAACTTAAACTTAACACTTTTGTTTCCGATTTCTAGTAAGTTCTTATCTTTAAATGATATCTTTTTAAATCCATCAGCTTTTCTCAAAGGAATACAATCTTCAAAAGTAAAACCTTGTACTGCATTTCCATATTTATCTTCAAGTTCTATAAGAATATATCCATCTTCTTCAATATCTGCTAAAATACTTAAATCATTCCCATAGATACTAAACAATC
This sequence comes from Anaerosalibacter sp. Marseille-P3206, assembly GCF_900155565.1. Classification (NCBI taxonomy): domain Bacteria; kingdom Bacillati; phylum Bacillota; class Tissierellia; order Tissierellales; family Sporanaerobacteraceae; genus Anaerosalibacter; species Anaerosalibacter sp. Marseille-P3206. Next base: position 1,922,480 of record NZ_FUHM01000002.1, on the reverse strand, counting down.
CTGTATGCAATTCTCCTTCAAGCTCATCGTCTCTTTGGGTATAATAGGCAAATTTATCCTTTTCTATAAACCCTCTTCCAAAAGAAGTTTCTCTAAAGTTAGTATGTTGTCCATTGCCCCCCATATAATAGAAATAAAGCTTGTCATCTATTTCTACAGGAATACTAGCATAAATACATCCACAATCAAATTCTCCATCAGGATAAATACCTTCGCCTCTTGGAATAAAACATTCACCTGGACAAATACTATCCCAATTATTTAAGTCAGTAGCAAACTTAAGCTTTAAATCCACTAAGTCGAAGTCTGGTAAAGTCCTGTCTCCTTCATGATAAACCGATGCTAATCCCAAATATATACCTGCATATTGGAAAACTGGCATAGAGTATATCTGATCTTCAAAGCCATTTCCTCTCAAAATCTCCTCTGGCTCTGACCAGTTAATAAAATCATTACTTTCACACTTTGCAACAATTCTAACTCCATTTTTCCATACCCTAGTAATCATAATAAACTTGTTAGTTTTCTTGTCTCTAAAAACAAAATTATATGTGTCTGCCTGAGGATTGTACTTTGGCCACTCTATATAATCAGAAAAATGAATTCCATCAGATGAAAATGCTACAGCCATAAAATGATTGTCATGAGAATACTCAATTTTAGTCATAAGTTTGTATCTCTTATTTGGATCAACTTCATCTTCATCATAAAGCACGCTAGTTCCATGTCCATAACGCATAAGAATATTGTTATCCTTGTTACCATCAAATTCTACAAGACCTAAATTTGGTTTTACCCAATTAACTCCGTCCTTCGATTCTGCATAGCATACAGATGTAATACGAGAACTAGTAGGTATATATTGTTTATTTGTTCTTTCCTCTAAAGCAGTATTTTGAGATTCTATATCATAAGTAAAAAGGGTATAATAACACCTAAATATCTCATACTCTTTATCATAAAAAACATTTGGATAACCATTATCATATCTAACTTCCCAAGGCCTACTAGGATTGGAAAAATAGTCTTCCCTAAACATAGGATTGTTTTCCACGTCCTTAGTTATTTGATTCAATTTTAGTATTGCATTCGATGTCCAATGTCCATCAATTATGCCTCTATCAAGAAATAGGTATTTTTTCATTTCTTCAAACCTCCATATCAAATCAATCTATCTATATAAATGACATGCCACCTGATGACCCATATCATTAGAGTAATCTAATAATTCAGGTTCAACTTCCTTACAAATATCCATACAGTGAACACATCTATTGTGAAAAGCACAACCTTTAGGCTTATTTATAGGACTAGGAACGTCTCCCTCAAGTATAATCCTATCTTTTTTCTTTTCTATCGATGGAATAGGTACAGCTGAAAGCAATGCTTGTGTATACGGATGAAGGGGTTTATCATATAATCCTCTTGAATCAGCAATCTCAAGAACCTTTCCTAAATACATAACTACAATTCGATCACTCATATATTGAACAACACTTAAATCATGGGCAATGAAAACATAAGTTAGATTCATCTTTCTTTGAATTTCCTTCATCAGATTTAATACCTGTGCCTGTATAGAAACATCTAAGGCAGAAACAGGTTCATCGCATATTACTAGTTCAGGCTTAATGCAAAGAGCTCTAGCAATACAGATTCTCTGTCTTTGACCACCTGAAAATTCATGAGGGTAACGATAGAGATAATCAGTTTGTAAATTTACGATTTTGAACATTTCCTCCATGATATCTTTTCGTTCATCCTTATTAGTATAGCCATGAACCTTTAATGGTTCATCAAAAGAATCAAATATTTTCTTACGTGGATTTAAAGAAGAATAAGGATCTTGAAAAACCATTTGAACTTTCTTTCTAAATTCAAACAATTCAGCTTTACTAAGTTTTGCAATGTCCTTTTGTCCATCATTAAAAGTATATATTAATTCTCCACTAGTAGGTTTTTGTAGCATCATAATATTTTTGCCGAAAGTAGTTTTTCCACATCCTGACTCACCAACTACACCTACTGTTTCGCCTCTTTTTATATCTAAGGAAATTCCATCTAAAGCTTTAACTGCTCCTACTTCCTTATTGAAAAAACCTCCATATATAGGGAAATACTTTTTCAAATCCTTTATCTCATATAATTTTTCAGATTCTTTATTAGCACGTTCAGCCATCAATTACACCCCCTCCATATCGTCAAATAAAGTACATCTAACTCTATGACCTTCTTCTATTTCATGATCTTTAATTTCCCCTACTCGACATCTATCAGTACAAAAATCACATCTATCTGCAAATTCGCAACCTGTCTGTACATCTTGTGGTCTAGGAGTAGTACCTCTAATGGTTTGTAAAACTTCTCCTTCTTTCATGCCTAAAACTGGCACAGACCTTAAAAGAGCCTTTGTGTAAGGATGACTTGGATTATTAAATATATGTTCAATACTGCCATATTCAACTATTCTTCCCATATACATAACAGCAACTCTATCTGCTACCTCAGCTACTAGCCCCATATTGTGTGTAATCAAAATAATAGACTTGTTGTATTTTATCTGAAGTTCCTTCATCAGTTCCATTATCTGCGCTTGAATTGTAACATCTAGAGCTGTAGTAGGTTCATCAGCTATAATCATATCTGGATTACATATCATGGCAATAGCTATCATAACACGCTGTTTCATCCCTCCGCTAAATTGATGAGGATAATCATCAACACGAGATGCAGCATCAGGAATGCCTAATTTCTCAAACATTTTCACGACTTCAGCCTTAGCTTCCTTTTTTGACATATCAAAATGTTCAAGTAAACCTTCTGCAACTTGATCTCCTACTTTATATACAGGATTTAAAGAAGCCATAGGATCTTGAAACACCATACCAATTTTCTTTCCCCTAATGGATCTCATTTCCTTTCCAAAAGGTCTTAATTCATTTAGTTTATATTCATTATCATCTGCATAGAATGTAATTTCTCCACTCTTTAGTCTTCCAGCTTTGGGTAACAATCGGACAATAGAGTGAACAGTAACACTCTTTCCACATCCAGATTCTCCTACGATAGCTAAAGTTTCACCTTTATAAGCTTCAAAGGAAACTCCTCTTATAATTTCAATTTCATTGTTATCGATTTTAAAACTAGTATGCAAATCATCAACCTTCAGTATTAATTCTTTCTTGTTCATAATCACTGCCCCCTATTGTTTTGGATCAAGGACATCACGTAGACCGTCCCCTAGATAGTTAATAGCTAAAACAAATATAGATATAACCAAACCAGGTGATAGCCATAGCCACCAATAATTTTTCAATACCTCAACAGACTTAGCAGCATTCATAATATTTCCCCAAGTAGGAATTGTACTAGGAACACCAAGTCCCAAAAAACTAAGCCCTGCTTCTTGTAAAATATATCCTGCAATATTTAAGGTAGTTGAAACCATAATAGGGCTTAGAGTATTTGGTAGAATATGCTTAAACATTATAGATACCTCAGAAATGCCAAAAGCCTTGCATACTTCTACATATGTTTCTTCTCTAAGAGAAAGAAATTCATTCCTAACCATTCTAAAAGTAGTCATCCATCCAGTTAGGGAAAATATTATAATGAGATTATTCACACCCTGCCCAACAATTCCAACTAAAATAAGAATCAAAATCATATTCGGAAAAGTTAAAAAAACTTCAGATAATCGAACTAAAAACTTATCAATTTTACCTCCAAAGTAACCTGCTATACCTCCTAAAATTGTTCCTATTAGCGTTCCAACCAAAGCACCGCAAATACTAACATAAACAGAAACACGTCCTCCATATAGTATCCTAGCGAAAACATCTCTACCCAATTTATCCGTTCCAAGTAAATGCTCTCTACTAGGAGCCAAAGTTATACTGTCCATATCTACAGTAGAAGGATTATAAGAAGTCAATAAAGGAGCTAATACAGAAGCTAATACCATAATGACAAAGATAATCAATCCAATCATCGCCAACTTATTCCTCAACATTTTATTCCAACTTCTCTTTGCCAAGCTTGATTTCTTAGTTTTATTAATAACTGCTTCATTAGTTGCCATCCAAAATCACTCCTTTCTATTTATCAAATCTAACCCTAGGATCTAATACAGCGGTCACTAAATCTACTAAAAAACTAGATAAAAGAATTGCAACAGCAACCATTAAAGTCGTAATCATTATAACTGGATAATCATTTGATGAAACTCCAGCTAAAATCAATGAACCTATCCCTGGATATGAAAATACAGACTCTATAACAACAGAACCTCCAACTAAAAGAGGAAGTCTAAAAGCAAGAAGTACAAGTATTGGACCTAAAGAGTTTCTAAAAGCATGTTTAATATAAACCTTCCACTCTGGAATTCCTTTACTTCTAGCAGTTTTAATATAGTCTTTATTCAAAACGTCTAACATAGAGTTTCTTGTATATCTAAGTAAAGCAGCTGTCATGGATATAGCCATAGTAAAAGACGGCAAAATCATATTTGGTATCCTATCTGCAAAAGATTTAGCATCAACTGTTAAACGCCCACCAAAAGGTAGCCATCCTAACTTGATGGCAAATATCTGAATCACCACAATTCCAAAGAAAAATTGAGGAATAGATATCCCTACTACTCCAATTATTCTGCCAATATAATCCACAATAGAATTTTGCTTAATAGCAGATATAAGTCCCAAACCAATTCCAAGTATAGTGGACAATACAATTGCTATAATAGATAATTCCAAAGTTGCAGGAAGTCTTAACTTAATCAAATCACTTATTTTTGCTCCAGTTGAAATACTGTATCCAAAATCTCCTTTGAGAATATTTGATAACCAACGAAAATATCGTATATAAACAGGATCATTCAAACCAAGAGATTCTCTAAGTGCTTCTAAATTCTCAGTTGATGTCATATCTGGAGAAGCTAAATAGTTAATAGGGTCTACAGGTGAAAGTTCTAACGCAAAAAAAACTAAAGCACTAACTAATAACAACATGGGGATTATTGCTAGCAACTTTTTGACAAAATATTTTAACATTTCTTCACTCCTTTCTGAACAATAAAGTTCCTACAGACTTTAGAATATAAGCAAATTATATGCAATAGGAGGTAAATAATTATTTACCTCCTATTATAACCATCGGGTTTATGTTTTTCTCCCCTTATTACTATCAATTGTTTTATTTAATGATTTCCCACTCTTCAAAGTGTCTGTCATAGTTATACCATGGGTTTCCAAATTCTCCAACAGTCTTAACCTTATCTGTCCTTATAAAATAGATATTTTGTAAACCAAGCAATGGCAATTTATATAAATATTCTTGTTCTAACTTTTGTAAATCTTGAAGTATTTCAGCACGTTTTTCAGAATCTGTAGTTTCTCTTAACTCGTTTATCTTATCGTCAAATACGCCTTCTTTACCTAAAATTCTTACAAAGTTAGTATTATCTGAAGCATATTCACCATACCACTCTTCATAACCAAATGCTGAAAGACCTTTTAATACAATATCATGATCCCTAGTAGTAAAGATTTCAGAAGTAGCATCCCCTTGGAATTTTTGAACATCAACTTTTATTCCAACTTCTGTCCAATATTGAGCAATAGCTTCCATAAAATCTATAGATGCTTGGTCATCATAGTAATATCTTAATTTTAGAGTCTTAGAAAAATCAAATCCTGCATCTTCAAGAAGTTGTTTTGCTTTTTCAGGATTGTATTCGTAATCTTCTGCTGACTTGTAATATTCATCATATGATGATGGAACTCCAGTATTATGAATTTGTGCTAAACCAGTAAACATTTTTTCTTCTAAAGTCTTTCTATCGATAGCATAAAGTAAAGCTTTTCTTATTCTAACATCATCTAATTTTTCATTAGGCTTACCATTTTCGTCTTTAAGATTCATAACAAAATAACGATAGAATAATATATCCACAGGTTCAGCTGTTAAACCATCAATGTTTTTCAATTCGCTTATTTCATTTGCAGCATTAGTATTATAAATATCTAACTGTCCTGCTTGAGCAGCTGCTACTGGATCGGAAATAATATTTAATACCACTTTAGAAATCTTAGGCTTTTCTCCATCATAGTTTTCATATGGAACTAAAGATAGATAATTGCCAGGTTTAAATTCATCAATTTTATACATTCCATTTCCAATAGGTTTTTGCCAAAACTTTGCATTGTGAATTTCCAATGGGTCTTCATCTTTTAAAAGATGTTTAGGATAAATTGCAAATTGACCTAATACATTAAGCATATTCCCAACAGGATTAGTTAATTTCATAGTTATAGTATTTCCTTCATAAGTTAAACCACTTAAGCTATCAGCAGTTCCAGCTTTCCACTCTTCTGCACCTTCTATTTTACTAAAAGCACCTGAGTAAATAGCATTTAACAAAGAAGCTTTTAAAGAAGTTCCAATACTCCAAACTACATCTTCTGCAGTAACAGGTTCTCCATCATGCCAAGTTACTCCATCCTTCATAGTAATAGTATAAGTCAAACCATCTTCAGATATTTTATAATCAGAAGCTAAATCCGGTTTTACATTAGTTAATGTAGCATCTGGTAAAAATAAACTTCTAAATGTTAATACCTTAAATAACTCACCACGATTTACCCATAAATGATCAAATTGAGTATCCATAGTTGTACCAGAATTAATAACTGTATACAATACGTCTTCAACTTTTTGAGTTTCTTCAGTTTTCTCTACATTACCTTGCTCGGAAACATTCTTATTACCACAACCGGTAAAAACTGAAAAAGATAATACCAAAACTAACAGTAATGCAACTATTTTTTTCATTTTAAATCTCTCCTTTTCTATAAAAATTAGTTGTTTTTTAGTCCTTAGAATATTTTTTAATTCTAGAACTATTGAAATCTGGCATTTAATGAAAATGTTTTCCAACTCGTTAATAGCTTGTTGAAATCAAGCTTTAGTATGTATATTATCATATTTTAAATTTTGTTTCAATCAATTTATGAAAATATTTTTTATAAATTGATAAATATTTATTTCTCCTTAAAATCCTCCTTGAATTTTTGGGACATTTACTTGCTTTGGATAAAGAATCATAACAATTAATTTATTTTTTGTTTTTTATTGAAATTCATGGATTTTTCATCTATACTATCTTATAAAGGACTTTCTTTTGATTCAATACCAAAATTAAGGCTTTTTTTTATGCTTTTATTGGAGGTAGAAAAAATGCAAAATGATGACCTATTTAGTATAATTGAAAATAAATATGATACTTTTACTACAGCAGAAAAAAAAATAGCTGATTATGTAGAAACTTTCTCTAAAGATGTATTATACTTATCTATATCAGATTTGGCAGAATCCTGTAATGTTGGAGATGCTACTGTTTCTAGGTTTTGTAAAAGCCTAAATCTAAACGGATATCAAGAATTTAAGATGTTACTCGCCCAAAGTTTATCTAATAAAAATAATTATATATACTCAGGATTATCAGGAGAAATCAAATCAGAAGACACAGTAGAAGAATTGTCACAAAAAGTTTTAATGAGTAGCCTTTCTACATTAAATGAAACCTTCCAACTTCTCAATTTTGATAATATAAGAAAATGTGTAGATATGATATCATCATCTAGAATAATAAGCTTTTTTGGTGCAGGTTCTTCTGGTTCAATAGCTTTAGATGCTAGAGATAGATTTGCCCGCATTATACCAAATACATGCTGTATACTAGACTCTCATATGCAATTAATGGAAGCTGCCTTGATGAATGAGGAGGATTTAGCTATAGCATTTTCCTACAGTGGCTCTACAAAAAATACTATAGATATTCTAAAGCTTGCTAAAAATAATGGTGCAAAAACCATTTGCATAACAAGATTTAGAAAATCTCCCATTACAGAATATGCAGATATAACGTTACTCTGTGGATCTGTAGAAGGCCCATTACAAGGAGGAGCATTATCAACAAAAATTGCCCAACTATACATCGTGGACATACTCTATAGCGAATTCTTTAAACAACACAATGAAATATGCCAAAAAAATAAGGAAAAAACCACAAAGGCAATTTCCTCAAAATTACTATAACCAAGTCAGGGGACAGTCCCCTGACTCAGTTTGACTCACTTTTTTATAGATTATTAGCTCTTTCTCTAAATATTTTTTCTTCTTCATTTTCAGGTTCATCAAGAATAATATTGTGGGGCATAGATTTTCCGTTTTCATCAACAAATACAAAAGTAATAAATCCATCTGATAATACATAATCTGAATTGTTTTTAGTTATTTTACCATGAACAGTAAAGCTACTTCTTCCAGCTTTAACCATGACAGTTTCAATATTAATAATGTCTCCTCTATTTGCAGGTTGCGTAAATGTAAGCCCATGTACATTAACACAAACTATATTATCAGGTCTTTCGGTTTCTTTAGCTGCACATACAAAGCAAGACTCCACAAACCATTCAGCCATTCTACCAGCAAATAATGTACCATGATGATTCAAATCTTCAGACTTAACTAAACGTGATACTTTTACTTTTTCCATATCCTTACCCCCTATGATGTGATAAGAATATATTAGCACTAAATGTTGATTATTTCTATATATTTCTAAAATTTAATAATGAATCAAAGGCCATGCCTTTAACTCACTTTGAGTCAGGGGACAGTCCCCTGACTCACTTTACTCTTTGTATAATATTTCTATTAATACCTAATATATTCTCCAAATCTCTGTTTGAAAAATTAGATTGAGTCTTTATTTCATATATCAATCTATTTCTTAACTTTATATTTTTTCTATTTTTCATTAATTCATCAAATGATATTTTATTTTTATCTAAGAATTCTTCTGTAAAATCTTCCACCTCTTCTGGAGTTTTCAAATTCTTTCTCTCAATAATTTCAAAATCTTGAATATCAATAAACTCATCTTCATTTTCAAGTCTTGAATATTCCTTAAATAAGATCATAGCTTTTGAATTACACTGTGAAAACAGAGAAAGTACAAAATCTGTATTTAGACAATCAAGAGCATAAGTCTCACTTAAATATGATCTATAGCTACTCCAAATATAATCTTCCCTTTTTTTTACTATCTTTGCTTTAACAGGATTATTATGTACATATCTAACTGCAGTTAATAAATACTCCTCAGTTTCTATAGGCTCACTTTTAAACCTTCCCTGAAAAACATGACCTACTCTATCATATTTCTTATTAAAATAAAAAGCATAGGTAGTATTAATTTTACTCATAATAGTAGAAATATCTTCACTTATTTCTTTCATTATCAAATGTATATGATTGTCCATAAGACAATAAGCATAAATACAAAATTCATTATTATTACTTTTTAAAGATATAATGTCTAATAGTTTTTCTCTGTCTTCATCATCTAAAAATATTTTTTTCTTTTCATTTCCACGAACCATAATATGATATACATAAGTTTGACTTTTTTGCCGAGGCATTCTCATATTATCACCCCATAATTATATATTTATGAGTCAAGGGACCGTCCCCTGACTCATTTGAGTCGAGTAAATTTTGAATAGTATCTATGCTTACATCTGAAAAAAGGCATACTCCACAATAAACACTGTCCTTAATTGGTGTAGGTACAATCTTATAATCAATATTGTTATCCCTTAGTATTTCTTCACCTTTAAAAACGTCATTAGTACTATAAAATATATAATACATAACATTACTCCTTAATCATTTTTTTAATTACATAAATAAATTTTTCTACCTCTTCTAATGAGTTATAGTAATCTAAACTTGCCCTGACTACTCCTGTATTTTCTGTCCCTAAGTAGGTATGACCTAATATATTACAATGATGACCTGATCTAACACAAATATTATTTTCACTTAAATAATAAGAAACTTCTTGGCAATCCATCCCATCTACATTAAAGCTTATAATAGATAAATTTTTTTCTAAATCATTATTACCATAAACAATAATTCTTGGTAACGTCTTAAGCTCCTCTAAACATGTTGAATAAAGATTTCTTTCTTTATCTAATATTTCTTCTTTGTTTTCTTCAACATACTTTATCCCTGATTTCAAACTCCATATAGATGGCATATTTAAAGTCCCTGCTTCGTATTTTTCTGGAATAATATTTGGATTAGTAAAAGTTTCTGAATGAACTCCCGTTCCTCCTTGTATAAGAGGTTCAATATCTAACTCTTTTAAAGAACATAGTCCTCCCGTTCCTGGCAATCCATACAAATCCTTATGCCCTGTAAATATTAAAAAATCAATATTATCATCTATCATATTTAGATTTACTCTACCAGCACCTTGGGCAGTATCTAATAAAACTTTTATATCCCTACTCTTTAAATATTTAATTAGTTTAGAAGAATATAAAATTTCACCTGTTATGTTAGAAGCCAAAGATAATATACATAACTTAGTATTTTCTCTGATATACAAATCCAAATCATCTTTATCTAAGCTTCTAAACGCTTCCATTGGTAATATACCATACTCTATTCTTCCTTCTTCCTTAAGCTTATGCAAAGGTCTAAATATAGCATTATGTTCCATTGGTGATATTAGTACATGATCATCTTTCTCTAAAAATCCCCTTAAAAATAAGTTTGACGCTTCTGTAGCATTTTTAGTAAATATAACATTAGTAGATGGACAGCCAAAATAATTAGATACAACTTTCCTTGACTGATACAAGCATCTTGACGCTTCTATAGCTAACAAATGACTTCCTCTACCCGGGCTTGTCCCTATCTCCCTAATATAAGATTCAAAAGCATTGTGTACAATCTCAGGTTTTTTCCTTGTAGTAGCTGCATTATCAAAATATATTATTTCATTAAATTTCATCTCTTATCTCCCATTCCAACTTCACATTATAATCCTTCTTACCAGTAATATAATAATTCTGATTTATTACAAATTGTCTTATTTCCACTGCATATTTTATTATCTCTTCTAAATATTCATCTTCAACTTCACCATGAGGATATATTATTTTTAATAATCCAGAAACAATTTTGATTACGCTCTTTTCATCCCTAATATTTGCATTGATTAGTTTAACTCTTTCTCTTGCTATATTTTGATGTATATAAGACTTCCTAAGCTCGTGTAGTATTTCACTAAAATAATCTGCCATAAATCCATAGTGTTTTGTAATACTTACTTCTCTTTTCTCTATAGGATCTAATTCCCATCCAGGAATAACTCCTGACAAACGTGTTACAAAAGCTTCTTCTCTTAACTTTTGATTGAGTACATCTAAAAATAATGTTTCTTCTTGAAACTCTTTGTCTGGACTAATATTTCCGACCATCATAATTCCACAAGTTGAAGATTGTTCAACTCCACCTCTATCAAACGAAAAGCTTTCTAAATATTTGTAGAGTTTATTTATTACCTCTTCATTTAAACCTTTTTTCCTAACTTTATCAATTTCATCAAACAATACAATATCATACTGTAGTAAAAGTCCAGGAGTCTTACTTTGCAAATTATAAAATAGTTGAGCAGGAGTAACAGCACTTCCTGATATCACTCGAGAATAAGCTGAAATATTTTCAAAACAATAAGTTTTTCCTGTACCTGGTTTCCCAAACTCCATCAAAAATACCGACTCTTCAACCATAGGGATTAATCGAGATAAAATTATAAGCTTCTTTCTCAAATCATAATTATTATAATCCAGTCCAACTGTTGATATGATTGCATTAATCCATGATTCAGTATCAATGTTAGAACGGCCTCTTTTAAAATCTTCTAAAGAAATATTAGAAAGTTGCAACGGTTTAAACTTTTGTAATTCTATAATTCCTTCTTTATTTACATCCTCACCATCATATTCAGAACCAGGTGCATAATATCTTAGTTCTCCTAATCCCCAAATTCCATCAATTAATAATCTTTCATGTTCTTTAACTAGAGTTGGATTAGCAATCATATTAGCTAATTGTGTAGTTCCCATACTTGCATTTATTTCATTCTTCTTTGTATCTACTTCTGCTTTAAACTTATCTAAAACTTTGATACTATATTCAGAAACTAATTTGTTTTTTAAAAGTTCTTTTTCTCTACTGCTATATTTATGTAAATTAATAAAATTACTTGCTTCTTCTATTGACTCTTTAGTAATTCCATCTATAGCATAAACACCTAAAATATATTCTGAAACATATCTTGGAATGCCTTGTATTTCATTTTCTAAAGCAAGTTTCTTATTTACAACAGCAGAACCAAAATTATCCATTAATTGTTCTTCCCATTTCTCCATAATATACCACCCTTTTTAAAAATCTAAAGATCTTTTTTCTGACATCTCTTTATTAATAGAACTAACTGTACTTACCTGAACTTTTTCAGATATTCTAAATGACTGTTCAGTACTATTATTTAAATAAAATATCTTTAATTTTATTGTTTCCTTTAATTTTTCTCCTCTACAATAGCTATCTTTTAGCTTAAATTGGAGTATTATTTTTCTCTTTTCCTTTGATGATAAATCAGTTACTTCTTCAGTTATACCTAAATTAGGTAGATTTATCTTTATTCTTTTTATGCCATAGTTATTAGGATTATATATAACTAAGCTTAAAAAAGATATTTCATCTAAAATCAGATAACTATCCCCTGTAGTTACTATTAAGTCATTAAAAACAGCTGGTTGCTTCCTATATATACCATAGGGAATAATTGTTTCTTCCATAGAAAGTCCTCCATGAACAAATCCTTTTGCTTGCCTTCCATAATAATATTCATTTCTAGGAAATAACCATGCATAGACTTCTTTATTATTTATTACATTAGGTAAACCATATTTATAACTATCTTCTCTCCAAATTGAATACCATTCATTCTCATTGACTTGACTCTTAGTTTTTTCATATAAGCTTTCTTCAAAATATTGGCTCATCAAAACTAAGCAATTTCCATGTTGATCTTCTTCAATAATATCCGGAATATCTAAAAATATTTTTTTCTTGTTTTCGATATTAATAGAACCATGATCTGTTGACAATACAATTATCATATCTCCATACTCATTAATCTTTGTTATCAATCTACTTATTAAATCTCTTAACAAAGGTTCCATCGCTTCTGTTGTCATATTGTTTGTTGCATGAAATATGGCATCACTTTGAGAATAGATTAAAGTATAAATATCTGCATTTTCCTTCAACAATTCATCAATTTCATCTATTCCACCATTTCTATATGCTATAGTATAATTTGAAAAATTCCTCTTCAAATGTTTTTCTTCGTTATATATGTTAAATTGATATTCTTTGTCCTGCTTTTCATCTACCAAAGTTTTATAGGTATTTCCAGTAATTAAACTAGTTCTAGATACTGAAGTTATTGAAGGTAGCATTGATAAACAACTTTGTTTTGTATTTTCAATAAAATATTCATTTTCCTCAAATATATTCTTTATATTATTCCACAATTCCCATCTAAGACCATCAATAACAAAGAAAAAAATCCTAGCTTTATCAAGATAGTTCTGTACTTGTTTTATTATCTTAATATTAGTTTTATCTTCCCTTAAAAACCTAGGATAATTTTTATATAAAAACTCTTCATAATAAGATTCCATCTTATGTTTATATATCTTGATTTCATTTATTATTTCTAATAAAAATACTTCATTCAAATTCTCTAACGATTTAATAATATTTTTTTCTTCTTCCATAGCTGAAAACCATTTAAGATGAAAGTTTTCATAATAATAAAACCAATCCTCTAACTTTTCAGGAACATTATAGTTTCCTTTAAGTTCCATGAAATCCATTAAATTTCGAAGTAACTTTATCTTTTCTTTGCCCTCTTTTACATTTAACCAAAGATATATTTTTGATAGATTTTTTCTAAATGTATCCACGCTAAAATTATTTCTAGTATAATTCCATACCCAATTCCATTCTTCATCTAAAAACCCCTTTGTTCTACTCAAAAATTGATTAAGTTCTTCTACTTCAAATATGCTTAGTTTGTCCTTCATTGATGAAATAATTAAATTTAATTCATCAATGACATAAGGTGATCTTTGAATTAAATCCATTACAAATTCTTTAGAAACATAATTTTTCTCAAGCAAATCTACTTTTGTACTTATAAGGTTCTTAGAAGATAAAGGATAGTCATAGAACAAATAAGTTGAAACCAAAGACAACTTCATTAAATCTAATGCTTTTTCATCCTCTATTGAAAATAGCCTATCAAGAAATAGTGGATCAAATTCTATATCTAGGTTATCCTCCATTATTTCCCTTAATCTTATATCAGTCCATTCTGCTCTTTCTTCTTTTATGGAATCTTCCATCCATAAAATTAACTCTTCATAATTTTTTATTTGAACAATAAATTCACCATTATTAAATATATATTTAATTATATTGATATCAAAATTTAAATTTTTATTATAACTTTTTAGAAAATCTTGTATATCTTCTTCACAAACTAGTTCTTTTATTTCCTGCTTTTCTGATAATGTAAAATCTAAATCAAACTGTTCAATTATAGTATCAAATGAATATTGTATTAAATCACACCAACTAGGTATATTATATATATCTTCATAATATTTAAAATAAGATGGACGAACAACTACAATATCAGCCTTTTCTCTTTGACCTTCCTTCACTTCATTAATCATTAGTCGGCTTTTTGCATAAGTTAATGCATCGTTAACTATAATATCAGCACAGTCCTTATACAATTTATCTGGATCTTGAATTATTTTTATCATTTCAATCCTCCAAATCCATTAATCTAAAATAAATTATTCCTTAATAATTATTACATCATATTGATTCTTTATATTGTCTATCTCTGTAATCAACTTATTTTTAAACTCAGAAACTGTCATCTCTTTATATCCTGATAATTCTATACTTTTGCTTATATTTTTAATTATTTTATTGTAATCAACTCTTTTTTTTGTAGTATCAATAATAATAAAATTATCAATATATTCATTTATGATAGGATACAACTCATTAACTAAATTTATAATTTCATCATGGTGTTCAGCCCAATCGTATCTAATAATTGACATCATATTTCTTGTTTCTTGTATTTGCTTTGGATATTTTTTATTCACAAATTCAACTATTGTTTCATCTCTGTTATATAATTCTTTTACGATCTCTAATTGTGACAAATTATCAATTTTATTTATATACTGGTCTGCTAAACTACCTAGTTTTAACCTAATATCTTTTTGTTTGTTTTTAATAACGTTTATATTATTTATAATATTTTCTAAATCACTACAACTTTTACATTGTATAATACGACCTATTTCATTTTCGATATTTTGATCACAAACTGCTATCCTATTAACCTCTGATTTTATAGAAGAAAGACTATCTAAATCATTGAAGTTTATATTTTCTAAACACTTTATAAGAGGAATAAATTCATAATTTGCTATTGCATCTAATAATTCTTTTTTTGTTATATTTAAAATATTGTGATTGAATAAATAACTTTCATTATACTTTTCTATAGCATTATTTACAGTTTCTTTCAGATTATCTAGTAGAATAATAGATTCAAATTTATTGTTTTTCCAATTATCTTCTGTAAATATTTTATTTATTATCGTATTTAAGGAATCTTCAGCTTCTTTAGCACTATTAACAATAGCTTCTATGTCTATATTTTTTGTTTTTTCATTTAATTGAAAAGCAATTTTTTGTTGTTCTATAAAATCATTTATATTATTTTGTAACCATATTGTATTATCTATAAAATTTTGTAGCTTAATATATCTAGAAATTGGTATATCATTATCTGAATCATTTAGCTTTATATGATTATCAAAATGTTTGTCTATTATATTACTAATAGAATATAGTAAATCATCTGGTTTAATAATATTAAATGTTTTTTTCACATCTTTCTTTATATCATCTAACTTTTCTATTAAAAAATTTTTAGTGGAAAGTATTTCTAAATTTTTTATAAATAAATCTGTTTTATCACAAAAAGTCTGCATATATCCACTAAAAATATTTAAATTAGCATGTTTACCAAAATCATCCGAAGGCATAGTGGGTGATAAACTAATATACGCTCTTGTATCACTATAGCTTTTATCTATTATTTCTAAAATATTTATAACATCTTTTTTTACTATAAATGGAAGCGAATCCTTGACTTCCGCCATCTTATAATTATTCCATACCTCTTTCATAGTATCGACAGTTACTTCTATACGTCTATCTTCACTGTCTATCAAGTAATACTTGTCTGATATCCTAAGAAAAATAGCAAATAACACCTCGAACATAGGATCATTTAGTCCATAAGGTGGAGATATAAGTATATTATACTTATCCCTAATTGATAGCTTTTCTTCTGGTTCTGCAAATAAATCAAATATTTCCTTTACAATAGAATTATTATTTGGCCTTTTTATCTCTACCCTATAATTTTGAGTTGTCTTTGTTAATTTAACCAAATCTAAAGGTTTTAAAGACCATCTAATTTGTTTAGAAAAAACTTTGCTTGAATCAAGATCTACCCTTTCTGCCTTTCCGGGAACTATTAGATTTTCTATTAACTGATTGCATGCATTTCTAGTACTAAAATCTTCAGAATCTATCACTGGAAATTTAGGATATAGCTTTTCTACTAACCATAAAGTTAGTAAATGGTCCATAGATTTTATATCTTCTAAAATTTCATCTTTAAATAAAAAGATAAAGTTTTCAGATCTTCCAAAAAAGCTTAATTTATTGTATATTTCATTTCTTAATCTAACAATTTCCAATCTAAGTTGATTCTGTGCTTTTGGATTACTCATTATGCTTTCATTTTTAGTTAATCTTTGAACAGCCTCATATCTTCTTAATAGATTTGCATCATCACTTGCAAAAGTAAATTCTTTAGGTATAGCTAGTGCAATTCTATTATCTATTAATTCTTTTGATTTTTCTTTTGCAATTTCCATTACATCATGATAATTATAGGTTTGTCCTGCTGTTGGTAAGTAAAATACTATTTTGCCATCAGCACTACATCTATCTATTTCTTCCTCAATATTTAATTCTTTTAGTTCCCCAAAAGAACTAGCAAACTTTCCTTCTATATATCTGTCAAAAGGAAATCTCTTAGATGATTTTGTAAGAGTGTAACTAGTCCTAATATCTAAGGTTGCAGATCTATCTGTTATAAGGTTTTTAAGCAGCCTCTCCTTATCAGTATCTGGCAACTCCTTTCTTATTTCTTCTTCAATATCAATACCAGCTGAATCTGGTGATAATTCATATCCATTTGCACCTGCATTAAAAATAATATATGATTGAGAATCATTGGTTTCTTTTAAAAAATATTCTTTAGCTAATTTTAATTCTTCTTCATTTAAAGACAAAATATATTTTATATTAGAATCGTTTATCCCCGTTTTTATTTTTCCAACATTTGTAATAGTAATAGCATAGTCCAAAGCAAGTGCTTTAACTATTCTTTTCTGTAAATCGGTATTAGTCCTTTTTATTTGAATATTATAAGCTTTTGCAAATTCTTCTCGTCCTCTAAATATAACTTCATTAAAGCTATCCATAATAGCATCTACGCCTAATAAATTTAGTCTACCTTGATGATAAATATTGCCTTTTTCAACGAAAGCTCTAAGTTCTTCATTCATAAATGTAAATAATGTCCTATCCCCTTGAGCATATTTTTCTGATATCTTAATTAAATATTCCAGTGTAAAAGGGTTCATAGGATATACTTCTTCTAGTTTATACAATTCATTATTTTCATCGTATTGATTAAATATATTAATATTCTCAAACTTAATCTTATTAAGTTTTTCTTCATCTTTTTCGATTACATTTTCAATTAACTTTGAACCTCTATCAAAATAAAGTTTGTAATTTTTAAATCTTCCAGCGGTCTTTTTTACAGCATCCATATTGGAAACATTCTTCTCAAGTATATGTTCTATATCTTCATGTTCAGTTGTTATGAAATGAATTTGCTTTGCATTTTCAACCATCGTACTCTCTGTTAATATATCAATACTTCCTAAATCAATATTTAAAAAACCGGCTTCAGAACGTCCTCTCAAATATGAAGAAAATTCATCAAATATAATAACTAAACCATCATAACCATTACCTTTAATTATTTCATCTGTTTCTCCTAAAAACTCTCCCAATGTATCGAAATTGTCTTTAGGATCTTCTTTCATAATTAATTTATATACTTTTTCATAACCTTCCTTAGCGTATCTATCCCTTTGCTGTAATCCTTCGATCATTTCTCCATAAGTAAAATCTATTTCATCCTCGAACTGATCCTTAAACAGATTATACATTGGACTATTTTCACTTTTCCATTCTATTAATTGTCTTGCTGTTTTTTCATAAAAACTATTGTAATTTAATTTTTCCTTCCCTATTTTTTTTACCAATTTATTATATACTTGTCTTTCTATAACACTTTTAAAATCTAACTGAGAAAAATCCTTTCCATTGATATCTACTATAATATATCGTTTTGCCTGTTTATTTAAAGTATCTAATTGATATAATATACTTGAAAAATCCGAAAATTTTTCAATAATCTCATCATACATATCTTTATCTTCTAAGGATTCTAACATAGACTTTATCATCAATAGAAAATACGATTTCCCCATTCCATAAGTGCCTGTAATCTTATGACATCTATCGACTTTACCAGGTATAATAGAACCTTTATGTTCAGTAGTTTTATCATCTCTTTGCCTTGTAAATCCTTCCAAGATATTTAAAAAATATTCCCCTGTTTGTTCTAATACTATATAACCATCAATAAGGGTCTTATCAGAGGATTGAAAATCTATTACTGTAGATATAGGTTTTATATTTACAGCCTCTTTTAATCTCATATTTCTTCCCCCTTTAGCCATTTTAATTAAACATCTGCCTTAAACTTGTAACCTTATCTAATTCAAATAAATTAATATTATTAAAATAAGTTTTTACAATAAACTCTTTGTCTTCTCTACAAAAAGGCATTGCAAGTACCCTCTCACTAAATTGAGCTATTAGTTTTTCTATCATATTCTGATCAAAAATAGATGTTAAAAATATATATTTAATAGGCTGATCCATAGTCAAAAATTGTTTATATAAAGAAATTAACTTATGTTTATCATTTTCAGTAATTACAGAAATAACACTATCTATTTCATCTAAAATAACTATTTCATTGTTTTTTTCATTTTCTATAAATATTTTTCTTAAGAATAGTTGTAAATCTGGGAATTCGATGGTTCTTAATCTTTTGGTTGAAACAAAGCCTTCTAAATATTCTTTAGTAAAATTCTTGTATATATATCTTGGATTTTCCTTTGATAGATATCTCGCCAGCTCAGTTTTACCTGTTTGAGAAGCACCAAATAAAAGTATATTTTCCCTACGATAATTTTTGTTTTCTAATTCTAATATTCTATTTAAATATTCCTTTTGGGATGGCATCAATTGGATATGCATATTTCTACAATCCTATCAAGTATTTTGTCTGCATCTAATTCCGGTGAAAGACTGATTTGATTTAATCCTGCTTCTTGTTCTAAATAAAGAATCCTATCATCTACTAAATAATGTATTTGTTCGTATAATAAGTCTTGTCCCATGAAAAATATTTTTGCAGGGAAATAATCTTTAGTTGGCAATTCAGCAAGTTTCAATGCTGCTCTTGACTTTGGCCAATTATCGTAAAAAATATATGCTGTTACTAATTTGTGTGGAATATATCCTGAGATTTCATATAATCCATCTTTGTTTACAACCATTCCCATCTTGCCAAAACCTGTAGTATTATCACATAATCCTTGATTTAAGGCTTGTTTTAATAATGCAAATTTTTTTGAATAATTAATATTTGGAAACTGAATTTCAAATCCTTTTTCAATATCCGCAATAGTAGTTTTATTATTTATTTTAAAAGCTATATCATAAAGTATAAAATTTATTAAAGCTGAAAAGTATAAATGGCCACCATTTTCTTCACCTCTAGCCAATTTATATAATAATAGGGGCTCTAAAAAGTTATAATTATTTTTTAATTTAAGTATATTAGAACCAAAATAAGTTACTAAATATTCATTTTGTTCATTTCTTGTTATTAAATCTACTTTACCTAAATATTCAACATAACTATCAATTTTTTGATCTCCAAGCCCATTTTCCCTTGCTAATTCAGCTTTGATTTTATAACCACAATTAATATCACTTAATAACTTAAGTATCAATGGTATATCAAACTTAAACCCCTGACCTGAATGACCGCTATTCATTTTATTCCTCCTTTTTTATTAGTACTTCATTCATTAAGCAACCACCATTAAACTTTGCTATGCACTTTAAACAATGAATACATTTATTACTATCTATCTTATAGATATTATTGAAAGTAGATATAGCACCTCTTGAGCATACACTATCACAAGCTGAACATTTAATGCATAATTGATATTTTCTTAATTGACACTCAAATCTTTGTTTAAGAAGGGTTACATTTTTTGTTACATAAGGCATAAATTTAATTATTTTTGAATCATATCTTGTTTCAATTTCAAATAGTTTTTTATTACTTTTTCCATCATATACTAAAATATCAACCATTTCATTTTTAACACTTTTTTTAATACTACCAAATGGCTTAAGATATTCGTCAAAACAATCAGAATATGATTTTTGTATAATAAAATTTTCATATTTTTTATCTACACATGGTGTTTTATCAATTTTAGTATGGTCATTATTTAATCCTGCACCACCATGTCTAGCCTTCCAATAACCACCATCTACATATTCTTTATAATCTTTTTTACCGATTTTTTGTGCAAAATTATACAAAAACTCAGTCCATTGTAATTGTAAATTTTCATAATATATATTATTTAAAAACTCTGACCACTTTGAATTATTTGGACAACACCAACAACCTACTCTTCTATAACCTAATCTGTATGCATAATTATATTTTAATCTTCTTGTAAGAATATATAGCCATATATCATAGTCTAGCCATCCATATACAGGTGAAACTACCTTTTGAGATGTTATTTTAGGGCTATTAGAAGTTCTGCCATATTTATTTCTAGCTGATGATTCTTCAGCTCTAACCCCATAAAAAGTTAAAAATTTATCATGTTTTATTCCATTATCCTCATAAGTTATGGTATTTAATATTTGAGATATTGGTCCTGATTTAAATATTGAACAACACCAACCTCTTATACGCGTTGGTGGACCTATTTCTTCACATAATTTCATAAAATCTTTATCCGATTTAACCTCAATAAATGGAATTGATGGATTTTCCTTTTTAAATTCATCAATAAATTCTATTGTATTCTTCATTTCTAATGTTGTATTACCAAATATGTGTAAAATGTTGTTTTTAGATAATGCTTGTCTTACAATATCCGATACAACTATACTGTCTTTTCCCCCGCTAAATGAAACAAATGCTATTCTATTCTTATTTGCATTAAAAACATCTACTACATATTCATGCCCTTCAATTTCTAATTCCAAAAATCTCTCTTTATTTGCTTTAATAAATCTTTCTATAAACTCATTTTCCTTATTTATTAAAGTTTCTAGATCTAACGTTTCAATTAAATCATAATATTTTTTCGATATTTCTTTAGTGTCTTTTATTTTGTTAATATTTAATCTTTTCTTTTTATTATCTATTAAATATCTATTACTACCCAAACTCCATACAGGCTGTTTATATATTTCTTTATCATATATAACAGAAAGAAGTACTTTCTCTTCTAAAAAAACTGGTATAATATCTCCATAATATTCTTCTATATAATTACCACATATATCACATCTTCCATCTGAATCTGTACCCCATACAGGCATTTTACAATATTTACAATATGGAACTTGAACCTTTTCCATATCAGAATCTTCTCCACATGTTTTACATCTTTCTTCATGAGAAAAAGCTCCACAAATATTACATTTATATCTCATTATCATCCATTCTCCATTCATCTAACAATGGGCAATACCCTCCACTACTTTTCATATATGCTTTGGAATTAATTAGTCCCATTGCCCTTAGAATATTTTTATTGTAGTAAGTTGTTCCAAATCTCACCAAAAACTTTAGCGAAATAGGATCATCTATTAATAGTTCTAATTCTTCTACATTGTTTTCTATTTCTTTATATATTTTATTAGCTCTATTCTCCCTTATATTTAAAAGGACTTTTTTATAATTAGATTTATTTATACCATATTTTTTATAACACCTTATACAATTTGTATTAGAATTTTTGTCTAAATCATTCCTCATATTTAAACAACAAATATCTTTACCATTGTATATGGATCCTTTACCTCCCGAAGCTCCTTTGCCAATAAAAATCCATAAAAATTCCTTATTATATCCATTTACAATACAATATTTTAAAATGTCCATCATAGAATACTTTTCAATCAAGTTTATATCTTTAATTAAATTAAATAAAAATCTAAAACTATCAAATTTGTTTAATACTTCTACAAAATCATTTTTTATTTGCTTAAATAAAAAATCAATGTTTTCATTCTTCCCTAATTCAGTATCCATAAATAAATCCCTATGTGGTTTAACTTCTGTTAATGAAATTAACTTATTAGATATTTTTAAACATTCTTCAGTTACTATGTAAGATGACCTTTTCTTTTTTTTAGAATTCTTCTTAATTAAATTTATTTTTTCAAATTCCATTAAATGCTTAGGCAAAAAATATTCTTTTGCTACTGAATAACTAATCTTATCTCCAAAATAACCTAAATTAATGAATGTAGCAATTATTTCATTTAATCTTAAATTAATTATTAAATTTTTCTCTTTTATATTTATGTTTTCATTAATTAAATTATTGTTTTTGTATTCTAAAAATTTATTTTCATATAAATTATCACTTAAGATCCCCTCATCTTCCTCTTCAGCCACTTTCTCAAACTCATCTAAATAATTGATATGATAATCAATTTTCTTTGATGATAGTTCAATATCTCTATCTTGTAATAGATATGTAATCTCAAAACGATTTTCCTTTGGAAAAACATCACAAAAATCTTCAATTAAATCATAGGATATATATGTTTTTTTAAGACCGTATTCTATTAAATCTTTTCTATTATTAATATAGAAACTTTCTCCTAGATGTTCTGCTATAATATTGCTTTTAACTAATTCATTATTAGAATAAGTATACTTATCTTTTGAATTATCTTCTAAATCCTTTTTTAATATATCTTGCAATTGAAGGTCTGATAAAGTTATATATGGCACACCACTATCTACAAATATATGCTTTTTGAGTTTACTTATAGTATTCAAGTTGTTTTCAGTACAGTATTTAATAAAATCGGGTTTATAAAACATATAATTATCTGAAATAGATATATAACCTTCATTTTTTAGATAATCTTCTAATTCTCTTTGAGATATTTTAAAATTATCCTGATTCATGTATGTTGGAAAATACTTAGTATTAATTACTTTTGTTCCTAATTTTGAAATAGTGTTTTGTATTCTTTTTTTAATTAGTTCATCCATTTTACTCCCACCTAATAATTTACTATTATGCCTCTATCATTTAATTCATATAACAATTCTCTAGGGTTATAACCTAAGTCTACTAGCTTTTCTATTGTTTCATAATATACATAACCTTTTTCAAGTCCAAATGCTAACAAACTTTCTTTTGATAGAATTTCATCTATTATTTCTTCGTCTTTTTCTTCGTTTTCTAATAACTCTTCCATACTTCTTGTCCAAAATTCTTCTGCTTCTAGTAATAAGTTTTCTTCTATAGGTTTATACTCATTTAAACCACTAACAGATAAAAAGCGAGCTACCTTTTCATTTATAAATTCCATGTAAAACACTTCATCAATATCAGGTATACAAGTCCATCTATTAATACCTGTTATAGTATCTGAACTATAAGATTGAAAATGTAACTTTTCATTCCTATCAATAACTACAATCCTTCTATCAAAATTAAAGTTAACATGTCTACTTATACGCAAACTAGAAGATTTCTTACAAGCTTCAGAAAGTTTATATTTTGTTATATAAATTTCATTTAATTTTATAACATCTAAAATTACCTTGTTATTATATAACAAAGTATCATTCTGAATTTTTGTGATATCCACTCCATACTTAGCTAGCCTTTCTGGTTCATCAACCCACTCAGTTAAAATATATTGTTTTGTATATATATAAGCAACTTCTTCATGAGTTGCTAAGTAGTATTGAACTGATCGTTCTTTGATCTTATCAAACCTACGTCTTTTAACTTCAGAAAATAATTCTTCATAATACAATGGCCTACCTGCTTCTTCTAAAACCTTGTATATCAAATCAGTTATATATATATGTTTAGGAATCCCCCATTCCTTCAAGCCATAAGTTCCAGGTGCCACCCTTCTTAGTAAATTATCCCTTTGCATAGTTGCTAAGGTATTTCTTCCTGGTTCTGTACTCAAAGGTAATTTGAATTTTTCTGCTGCAACTTCTACCTCACTATAGTGTAAAGGTCGACCTGATTTATAAATGATTATGTATATTTCTTCTTCGTTTGTTGGTTTCTTGCCTGTATAAAAATATTTATTTTCGTCTATTTTAGTCATACCTATATATTCTTGTAAAACCCTAATATAATTATCTATGTGTTTACTAAAACCAGATGCAAATGGAATCTCTTCTAGAGAAATTATCTTACTATCAATAGTAATTTTATTTAATTCTGTGATAATTCTTTCATATTCAGGTTTAAAAATTACTATGCCATCCATTATCCTACATACATTTTTATTTTCAAAATAATTATTGATTATTAAATCAAATAATCTATATTCTTCTTCTGTAATACCAATGGTAGATAAGTCTATAATTTTTTCTAACTTAAGCTTGTCTATAAACCAGTTATAAAAAGGTCTAATATATTTAGAATAACTCCTATGCGTCATTTTCTTTCTTATTTTTTTCTCTATCTGCCTAACTCTTTCCCTTGTTATATCTAAGCTATCTCCTATGGAACCTAGTGTTTCACCCTTTAATATTCTTCTATAAAATATATCAATATTTCTTTTGTTTTTAATACTTTTCAAAAGACTTGAGCATGTTAATTCCCATTGTTTTTTTAAACTAAATCTACCTAATGAATCTAATTCTTCGTGTATTAACCAGCATCCTGGAAATACTTCAGTATAATTTCGTTCAATAAGTAAATCTTCTATTCTTTTTTTGCTTATTTCTATACCTAGTATTTCCACATCGTCTATCACTTTGTCTATTGAAATTTCCATTTTATCATCAAAAACATTATCTATATATGTATTGACTAGTTCATAACTTGGCGTTTTCAATAATCTAGTATGTAGCCATTGATTAAGCTGTATTTGTTCAGAAAAAGTTCTTTTTATACCTTTTACTGTCCAATATTCTTTATAATGAACAAAGTTTCTACAATTATTCAATATATTAAATAAATCTCGAATAGTTATATCAATAAGTGCACCTGTTAAATTCAGATAAATATCATATATATTAGCCGGCATCTTTTGCTTACTTAAATAATTAAATATAACATTTGCTTTTTCATTATCATTATCCTTTATATCATTCAATATATTTGTGGCCTTGTAAAAATTGTTAAATAACTCTTCTGGAAATGGTAAATATTTTACTATATCTGTTTCAGCCTTTTTAGGTTTAATAATGTCTAATGATAGAAACTTTATATCAATATCCATTACAAAATACTCATTAAGTAATATATTGTATAGTTCTTGAAGGCTATTAATATTTTTATTTATTAATGTCTTTTTATCTATTATTTGATTACCATTAACAAAAATAGCATCCTTATTTTCTACAAAATATTGTTTGACAAAATCAACAAATGTTTCTGATGGTTTACCATATATAAGAGATAATTTATTACATATATTTTTTATTGATAATACTCTAGTAGTATATTCAATTTTGTTCCATTCTTTATATAGGTATTTTTCTAACATGGAAACTATCCTTCCTAATAATTAAATGTACTTCATTAAAACTTCATATAACACTTGTCTTTTCATATCATGACTCAATGCTTGTCCAAAGTTTTCAATATTAGTTGAAATTAAATTTTTGAGGATTTGTCCATTATCAGGTAACTCTTCTCTATTGAATTTAACTCTTTTTGTAGTACCATCTTCATCTTCTAATATTATTTTTATATCGCCATCTTCTAATTTAAAATTATCATTGGATTTTTCCAAATCATTGTATATTTCTTTAAGTGAATTAATAAATTCTTTGCTTTGTTCATCACTCCAATAATTAAATTGAAAACCTGTAATCAATAATCCCATTTGCTTAACTATGTCAATATCATCCATGTTAATATCCATTGTTTCTAACATTCTTATAAACTTGCCCGTTAAATAATTTAGATTAAACTCTACTCTTTTTTTCCACCTTTTTTTATATAAATCTAAAAACTGAGTAGCAATACCTTTGTTTTTTTCTAATTTAAATACTTCACGTATTACTTTTTCTGTACTTATTATTAATCTTATATCTGCACACTCTAAATCCTTTTTTACATCTGAAATAACAAATCCAGTTTCAATATAATCTTTACCTAATTCGTTTAACTTGTTAAAGAAAAAATCCCTATAATTTTCGGTTTCCATTTCTATTATTTTTCTGTATTTTATGGTAGATTCTTTTACATGATTAACAGTTGTTCTCCCAAACTTACTAATGCTTTTGTAGTGACTTAATATTCCATCGTGCAATGCTTTTAATCTGTTTTTCTTCTTGGCATATTCATCAATATAATTATGGTATTTTCTTTCTAAAAATAGGATATATCCCTCTTTTTCTTTGTCCCAATTCTGGATAATTAAAGTGTATTGATTTGGATATTTTGCTATTCTATCAAATAAATCTCCACTTAGTTCTTGATCTATTCCCTTTAACCTTATCAAAGCATTATGTTTATATTGTCTTAAGCTTGCTGCTAAAAGTACAACTATATAACCATCTCTTAACCCATAAGGTTTTGATTTTAATATATGAAAAATATCTCCTAAATTAATTTCATTTTTTTCTGCATTTCTTATAAATGTATCTATTTCTTTCATAGTGTAGTGAGTATTTTTCAGTCTGAGATTTTGATTATCCAACTCGGGTATGACTATTTCTGATTCCTTTAGTATTCCATTTAGCTCTAATAGTGAACGAATAAAAGTATGATTTGTAGAAAGTTCTTTATATCCTAAAGAAGGTAGCATTTCCTCTTGTAGTAATAAATCATTACATATTTCTTTTCTAGCTTTTATCATAGGATTAGATAGTTTGTTTTTATTTATTAATTCATTATTTATAATCAATGTTCTATCAAAATACTTAAACATTTCTCTTGACATATACTCAGATAATTTGCCTGTAGAATTTATCTTTTCTAATACTTTTTCATCTTCAACATAACAAACATCTTCTTGTGCTGGATTAGCCCATTCAATAGTATAATTATTTATATAAGTTTCTACTTCTTTTTTGTACTCTACAAGCTCTACAATAGATTTGGGATCCTCTTTTTTTAGCTTCTTTTCTTGAGTCAATAAATACTCAATAGCTATTAATTTCTTTAACTCTTCCATAATTTCAAAAGAATTATCTCTCAAAACATATATTATTCTTTCTCCATTTAACTCTGAAAGTATTTCTTCTTTTGATTTTTTTGTTATCACATAAACTAATAAACCATCATAGTATTTCTTATTCAACAATTTTTCTAGTTCGTTTATTTCACTATCTAATATGTATATTGGATAATAATATCTAATCATCTTATATTTTTCATTGTACTTATCTGGCAATACTGGAAACTGTGTAAATCTTCTATTTAATAATTCTACAGCTTGAGCTGTATTATCTGATATTTCCATAGTTTGAGATATTAATCCTTCGATATCTACACTACTAACGTCAAAAAATCTATAGTATTTATATTGTCTAAGATAAATTATTATTTTGTTTTGTAACATTTCATTTATAGCTTTAACAATAGCTTGCTCATCATCATCTATTATATAACTTAAAGTTTTATCATCTGGTTTTAAGATATCGAAATCATTTACTATATTAATGATTCCAATCGACTTAATAATTTTAACTTTTAAATGATAATTATCATCCTTTTTGTTTAATTTATTGATTGAATTTTTAACTTCAAGCCATTCACTATACTCAAAAGAAGATTTGTTTTTGGTTAAGTTCTCTTCAAAATAATCGTACAGTAAATCTGCACCTACAAAATGAAAATCAGACACATCATATTTTATTAAAAAGTCACCTAAACTATTTTCTTCTTCACTAGCTAAAAATGTAAAAATAGTTCGTTCATTTTGAGCTATTTTTTTAGATAAAATGTTTAGTGTTTGTCCAACTATAGGATGAAGTGGATAATTGCCATACAAAAGATTTTTAACATCATTTTTGCTTAAATTTTTATAAAACCCTATATCTAAAGTTTCATTTAGAATTTGTTGGAAATAATCGCTGTTTTCTTGAACAAATTTACTCCAGATAGGCTCTTTTTTTATTAATACATTGCTTATAAGATACATTGTATCTTCGACACTTTGTTCAAAAGAAACAGGTTGAAAGCGACTTTCGATTTTTTCCCATTCATCTCTATCATCTGCTTCTACATATTGTAAAAGTTGTTTATGAGAAATAAGTAAAAAATAGTTTTCAAAATTGCTATGATCGCAATACTCTGCAAAATCTTGAATGGTTTTTACCTTTAAACCTTTAATATTATCTTCTAAATACTTACCAAATTCATCAAATATAAATATAATTCCCCTATATCCTTGTTTTAATATAACGCTATTAATATAATCTAAATTCTCATATAAGTTTCCTGGCTTCGGTCTATATTCAACACCACAAGTTATATCGTAAAATATATTTTTAAATATTTCCAAAGCCTTTGGATTAAAATTCATTAATTCTGTCACTAAATCATTAGCATATATTTCATATTTAGAAAAAGAGTCCTCCAATAACTGATAAAAATCCGAATTTCCTTCTTTCTTCCAATTTTTAATTATTTGTGTTGCCTCAATATATGGATCTTTTAATTTATAATTAATTTTTTTCTCATCTAATGCTCTTGTTAGTGAATAATATATGCATTCATGAAACTTGTTAAAACTACCATCAATAGGAACTATAATAAAAGGCAATGAAATATCTAAGTAATTATGAATATCCTTAGCTAGCTTATGATCTATACAAGCTACTTTCTGTTCAAAAATTGAGTATGCTTTTTCTGAATTTAGCTTTCCTAAGATAGAAGCAAGTATCGTCATAAGATGAGATTTACCTGTCCCATAAGAACCATATATTAGTCTAGACGCTTGTTTGTTTCCTATACCTCCATTTGTTATATCATTAAATATATCTCTAAAAATTTTTAAACTATTCTGCGTAGGTATATATTGAAGTATGCTATTGTCTTGCATCAAATCATATCTAATGTTAGCAGAATACTTAAATCCTTCTATTGGATTAATCATATTTGTATATTTCATATTACATAACCTTCCTATAATAATTTTCGAGTATTAGATTTTTATCTTTTTCATTTATTTCTATATGATTGTGCCCAAAACGACTATAAATTTTAATGTACCCTTTTCTTTCTAAAGCCTCTAATTTATCCATAAGAATTAAATAGGATAGATTATACACCTTTCCTATGTATTTTTTTGTTTCATGTAACTCTTTTATACTTACTTGATTTTGATTATCATCAATATCATCTATTATTGAATATAAAAGTATCTCTTCTGGTAGTTTCTTATCTACAGGAGTTAGTTTCTTATACATTTTCTTTCCTTCTTGTTTTATTAAATCAAGCTGGGAAAAGTATGATATTATCCCCTCTTCTATATAATTTGAAATATCACTAAATTCTTCCCTTTCGTAGGTTTTTTTTAGACAATCAAAATCCCTATTTAAAGATGAATCAGCTATTGTTTCACCATGTAGTAAAATATATGATTTTAACCCCTTTAGAAATTCTTCCTTGGTAAACGTTTTCTTGTCAAATTCATTAAAAAACCAATACCATGTTGTAGCGTCATCTTCATTTTTTGCTAAATTCCTATGAAGTAGCCATGCTGTACCAATACTTTGAAAAAAAGGATCATATTTTTCAATTATTTCCCCTAAACCTGTTGGATCAAGAGTTATTCTCCCACTACTGTCTTTACCCTCTTCAGCTAATCCTGTTGCTGACATCCAATACCTTAATGAAGTAACCATCACCCTTCCTATTCCAAGAGTATCTACTGCTAATGCTTCATTTTGTGGAGTAAATATTGTTGGTTCTTGTCTAATAGCCTTTAGTCCCTTCATCGGCCAAGATTTTCTTAAATAAAAGCTACCATGTTTGTTAAATATCATAGTTTGCCACCCTTCATGCTTGAATACTTTTTAAGTGAGTCAGGGGACCGTCCCCTGACTCACTTATTTCTTCTTTATTTGTATAGTTCTATATAAAACGTCAAATTCCTTCTAATAATTCCAATTTTTTATTAAAAGTTTGTAATAGTAAAAAAAACCGAGTCAAAGGCCATGCCTTTAACTCAGTTTACTGCACTTTGTATTCTCTTTAATCCTTCTTTGAGTGTACTTCTAGGGCAGGCTATGTTTAGTCTTATGAAGTGTCCGTATTTTTCCCCAAATGCTGTTCCAGGATTAACTCCTACTTTTGCTTCATTAACAAAGAAGTCCATTAGGTCCCTACCTTCCAATCCCAGTTCACTACAATCTAGCCATGCAAGATAAGTTGCTTGAGAAAAAACTGGTTTTATCTTAGGTATTCTTTCTTCAAAATACTTTATAAGGTAATTTCGATTTCCTTCTAGATATACTAACAGCTCTTCTAGCCACTCTTCTCCATATCTATATGCTGTTTCTAGTCCTACATTTCCAAATATATTTCCACCACCAATATGCCATGTTTCTAGGGTATTGTTAAACATATTTCTTATTTTTTCATTTGGAATAATAATTGCAGATGCAGATAGTCCTGCTAAACTAAATGTCTTGCTTGGTGCAATACAAGTTATAGTACATTGTTCTAATTCCTCTGACAATGAAGCTATTGGAATATGTTTGTAATCACTGTATATGATATCTGAATGTATTTCATCAGAAACTATCAAAATATTGTTTTCAGTACATATCTTACCTATATCTAATAGTTCTTCTTTTGTCCATACTCTTCCTGTTGGATTGTGAGGATTGCAAAGTAGAAACATCTTCACTTTTTCATCAAATTTATTGTTTAAACCATATGTGTTGTTAGTAAAGCTAATATCTTTTGCTTTTATCTGTTCTTCTAATTTAGCTATATCCATTTTATAATGACCATCTACATAGGATAGTTCATTTTCAATTACAATCCTTCCACTTTCTCTTACTGTTGAATAAAATGGAGGATAAATAGGCGGTTGAATGATCACCTTGTCTCCTGCTTGTGTAAAGGTTTGAATACCTATACTTATTGCAGGTACTACTCCAGGACTAAATGTAATCCACTCGCTTTTTATATCCCAACCATGTCTCTTTTTTACCCAGTTTATTATAGCTTCATTGTAAGATTCTGACCTAAATGTATAGCCATATATTCCATGTTCAAGTCTTTCTCTCATAGCAGAAATAACTTCTTCAGGAGCTTTAAAATCCATGTCTGCAACCCACATAGGAAGAATATCTTCTCTTCCAAAGATTTCTTCACAGTTATCCCATTTCCTACTATTCGTGCCTTTTCTATCAATCACTGAGTCAAAATCAAATTTCATTTTTTCCCCTCCACTATAATCTTATTTATATAGTAGTAATATAGGACGACCAAAGGCCGTCCTATATTATTCCTAAGTGAGTCAAAGGACCGTCCCCTGACTCATTCCTATCCCAAACTTACTCAAAGTACCGTTATTCTACCATCAAATAATTTAAAAGTATTTGTGCTGTATTTATGATGGAGTCCATGTGAGTTCTTTCATAGTGATGTGATGCATCTACTGCAGGTCCTAAAGATGCAAAGTTTACATCTTTTCCTTGACCAGCAACATGAGTAGAATCTGAACTATAGAAATTGTATAGATCTACTTTATACTTAATATTATTTTCTTCAGCAATATCTACAAGTTTATTTCTAAATTCAAAATCATAAGGGCTTCTTCTATCCATAGCAACTATACTCACACTATGTTCATCAGAATTCTGTCCTTCTCCTACAATTCCAATATCTACAGCTATCATTTCCTTTACCTTTTCTGGTATTCCTGCTACACCATGGCCTATTTCTTCATAATTGCTAATGAAGAAATGAGTAGTATATTTAGGTTTCATATTATTTTCACTAAAACATCGTGCAATTTCAACCAATATTGCTACAGCTAATTTATCATCTAAGTAACGTGATTTAACAAATCCACTTTCAGTTACTTCTGTTCTTGTATCTAAGCATATAAAGTCTCCAATATTTATTCCTAAATTAAGTACATCTTCTTTGGAATTTACATCTTCATCTATTCTAACTCTCATAACACTCTCGTCTCTAGCGTCATTTTTATCTGGGCCATATATATGAGCTGATGCTATTGTAGGGATAATTGAACCACGAATTTTTTTGCCTTTTCTAGTTATTATATAGCAATTTTCCCCCTCAATAGAACTCCAACTACCTCCACCAATTTTATTGTATTTAAGCTTACCATCACTTGTAATATCCTTAACCATACATCCTAAAGTATCAATATGAGCAGTAATCATTACATGTTCTTCGTCATTTTCCCCTTCTAATGTTGCAATTAATGCTCCTTTATTTGTCAAATTTGTATTAAGTCCATACATTTCAAAGTCCTTTTTAACTTCTAATGTAGCTTCTTTTGTGAATCCTCCTGGACTTGGAATATCAAGATATTTCTTCATTTTATTTAAAATATTTTCTGTATCAATTTTCATGTTTTTATCCTCCAATGTCATATGATTTTTAAGAAGAAGTGAGTCAAAGGACCGTCCCTTGACTCACTAGTTAATTACTTATAAAGTGGGTATTTATCACATAATCCTTTAACTTTAGCTCTTACTTCATCTCTATCTACTGATTCATTTAGAGCTAAGTCAAATATTTCAGCTATCACTTTCATATCTTCTTCCACAAATCCTCTTGTTGTAACTGCAGGAGTTCCTATTCTAAGACCACTTGTTACAAATGGACTTTCTGGATCAAATGGAATAGTATTCTTATTAGTTGTTACTCCTATTTCGTCTAATAGAGCTTCTGCTTTCTTTCCTGTAAGTCCTTTATTTCTTAAATCTAATAATATTAGATGGTTATCAGTTCCACCTGAAACTAAATCAAATCCTTTTTCTTTTAATGCTTCTGCTAGAGCTTTTGCATTGTTTATTACTTGTTGTTGATATACTTTGAAATTATCGTCTAATGCTTCTTTAAAGCAAACTGCTTTTGCAGCTATAATATGCATTAATGGTCCACCTTGTAGTCCTGGGAAGATAGCCTTATCTAATTTCTTAGCATATTCAGCTTTACAAAGTATTGCTCCTCCTCTTGGTCCTCTTAATGTCTTGTGAGTTGTAGTAGTTACAAAATCTGCATATGGAACTGGGCTTGGATGAAGACCTGCTGCTACCAAACCTGCAATATGAGCCATATCTACCATCAAATATGCTCCTACTTCATCTGCAATTTCCCTAAACTTTTTAAAATCAATAATTCTTGGATATGCACTTGCACCTGCTACAATCAATTTTGGTTTTTCTTTTTTAGCAATTTCCATAACTTTATCATAATCTATTGTTTGTGTCTTTTCGTCAACACCGTAATCAATGAAGTTAAAATATTTTCCAGAAATATTAACTGGACTTCCATGTGTTAAGTGTCCACCATGTGAAAGGTTCATACCTAAAACTTTGTCACCTGGTTCTAATATAGAGAAATAAACACCGATATTTGCATTAGCTCCTGAATGAGGCTGTACATTAGCATGGTCAGCATTAAAAAGTTTTTTAAGTCTTTCTCTAGCTAAATCTTCAACAATATCTACATATTCACAACCACCATAATATCTCTTTCCTGGGTATCCTTCTGCATATTTGTTAGTCATATAGCTTCCCATTGCTTCCATTACTTGTCTTGAAACAAAGTTTTCAGACGCAATCAATTCGATTTTGTCTCTTTGTCTGTTCAATTCAAGATTTATTGCTTCCATTACCTCTGGGTCAAAATTTGATAAATTCTCAAAATTCATATTAAAACCTCCTTGTGTATTTAAATAAAGTTAGACTTACGAAATTCTCTAATTTAAGTATATAAGAAAATCTATATATGTTCAATGATTAAGTTTTATATTAATAAAAATTAAAAATTATCAAATAACTATAACAAAAAACTTTACACTGAACGTATGTTCTGTTATAATCTATACTACAGGAGTGATAATAATGAAAGATAGAATTATTTTTCACATTGATGCAAACTCTGCTTATTTGTCTTGGGAAGCTGCTTATAGGCTACAACATGGAGAAAAAATAGATTTACGAGAAATTCCTTCTGTAGTAGGAGGAGATGAAAAAAATAGACATGGAATTATCCTAGCCAAATCCATACCTGCTAAAAAATATGGAATCATAACAGGAGAATCTCTCTATTCTGCTAGAAACAAATGCCCTAATTTAACTATAGTATCTCCCACATATGGATTATATATAAAATGTAGCAATGCTATGGTGAATTTACTTAAAGAATATTCTCCTTCCATACAAAGATACTCTATTGATGAGGTTTTCTTAGACTATACCTATGGAAATATGGACTATATGAAAGCTGCTATTGAGATGAAAGAAAGGATAAAAAACGAATTAGGCTTTACTGTAAATATTGGAATAGGTCCTAATAAACTATTGGCAAAAATGGCTTCTGATTTTAAAAAGCCAGATATGATACACACTCTTTTTCATGAGGAAATACCAAAGAAAATGTGGCCTCTACCTGTAGGAGAATTATTCATGGTAGGCTCTAGAACTAGAACTAAGCTTAATAGCAGGGGAATATATACTATAGGTGATTTAGCCAAACAAGATAAAGATTATCTATACTCTTGGCTTAAAAAACATGGCCTTTTAATATGGAATTATGCTAATGGTATAGAAGACTCTCCAGTGAAAGTTCAATCTGTCCCAATTAAAAGTGTAGGTAATTCTACTACTACATCTTTTGATGTAGATACAAAAAAGGAAGCCTGTATGATACTACTATCTCTTTCTGAAATGGTATCTATGAGACTTAGAGAATTAGATAAGTGTACGAATGTGATTTCTGTTTCACTAAAAAGTAATGACTTTTTTTCTTATTCACATCAAAAAAAACTAGAAAATCCTACTGATATTACTAATACCATATATGAAACAGCTGTAGAATTGTTTGAAGAAATGTGGAAAGGGGAACCAATAAGAAGATTTTCTATTGATCTATCAGAACTTTCTTCCAATGACTTCTTTCAACTTTCTATATTTGATAATAATAGAAAAAAAGAGAGAAAGTTAGATGATACAATTGATAAAATAAGATGTAAATATGGACATAATTCAGTTTTTCGTTCTTGTTTTCTTTATTCTGGAATAAAACCTATTACTGGTGGAGTAGTTATGGAAGAGGAATATCCTATGATGTCTAGTTTACTTTAAGAAAGGTGAGTTTAATGAAAGTGATTATGAAACCTATAGAAATGATTGCATGGTTTACAAATGAAGGTAATCCTGTACCACTAAGATATAGAATTGAGTCTGAAGACAAAACCAATGTAGTCATAAAAGTAGACAGAGTAATAACTAGTGAAGAAGAAAAGTTAGCAGGAAATAAAATGATCGTATACAAATGTGAAAGTATTATAAATAACATTCAAAAAATATATGAAATAAAGTATGAAATTGACAGTTGTAAATGGTTTTTATTTAAAATGTGAAGATTAATATATCCTTTCTTTGCATATACTAAAAATTGAAATAACATCATTGAAAGGGTGATAATTTGGAAAATAAAAGAGCCATAAATGAAATAATTGAGCAAGCAAAGAAAATAGAAGATAATAACTGGAACAACTTAGAATGTGTAACTAGTATTGATTTGTTACTTACTTCTGAAGACTATAGCAGTACAAAGGATAATACCCTTGAAAAAAACTTCATTAAACTTAAAGAAAAAATTGAAGATGTAAATAGCTTGACTAAATCTTTACTTTCTAAATTAGTAAAAGATAATGAGCATGAAAGTATTCATTAGTATTAAGTAAAAATATACTTCCAACATAAAACAGGCGAAATAATTTTCGCCTGTTTTCATATCCTAAAATAATCTATTTTACCATTATCAAAGTTATTATGACGATGATAAAAGGAAGAATCATAAAAAGCATTCCCAGTGGCCTACCTACATTAACAGTCCACCCTACCCCAAATCTCTTTTCAATAAACAGAGTAGGATCATCAGGATTATAGTATATTGTGTTTCCTAATTTCCAAAATTCATCATCATCTCTGTTCATTTCTTCATAACCATTCTCACTATTAAATTTAAGTCTACTTCCACCTTGACCTACTTTTATAGAGATAATAATACTAGCTACTATAATCAATATCGTAAATATAAAAAACAAATTTGTAATAGTGTTTACACTTCCTCCAATTATTCCAAGAGAATAAAAGCTAGCTAAAGTCATAATAATATTTAAAACAATACCCATAACTAGAGTATATATAGACCATACTCTTCTAAATATGATATTTCTTTTAACTGATTCCTCTGGATTTTTAGAACTTATCTCTTGTTTTGACCAACCAATAACTTTATAGACGAAAAACAGTATACCAGCTGTTCCTAGCTGAGTAAGAGGCATAAACCATGCAAATTTAGTTTTATCCATATAACCAGTTATATTCCCTTGTAAGTCCCAATTAGTAGGAATTTTATCTGGTAAAGTAGGAATCTTATTTAATCCAACTACTAAGTTTAATAAAGCTATACCTACTGGAATCAAAAACCATAATGATGATACATTTCCTGCTTTTATTTTTTCTTTGCTAAATTTTATATCAACTACCACTTCTTCTTTTGGTTTTTCCCAACTTTTTACTTCTTTCAATTTCTTCATTTTGCTATTTGCACGTAAATAAACTATAAACAATATGCCTATATAAATAAAAATAGGTAAAGAAGCAGTAACTACAATATTGTCTGTAATATAAGCCCAATAAGAAAGTAAAGCTATTGATGGAATACTTACAATAATATTTTCTATCACATAATTTTTATATATATTTTTAACTTCAAAACTATTTACTTCTTCTTCTGGTATTCTTATGCCAAAGTATATATTTTTTCTAGTCACTTTAGGCATGAAAATTTGTAATATTAACATAATCATATAAAAGAACAGATTCATAATAACTATATAAACTCTATCTTCCATCTATTTCACTCTCCCTACTTTTAATATAATCATCAAAGATCTTTTCACAAAGAGATAAAAAATCTTCTTTTCCCATTCCCCTACAAAAGACATCAGCAATAATATATTTAAGTTCACTTTCTAAGCCCTCATAATATTTTTGAGACATATTTGGTAGAGTATCTTTAACCATTGCTCCTTTTCTTCTGTCTATAACTAAATACCCTTCATCTTTTAATATATTATAAGACTTATTCACAGTATGAAGATTTATCCCAATGTCTTCTGCTAATTGTCTTACAGAAGGAAGTTCTTCGCCAATCTGTAATTCACCCATAGCGATACCTTCAATTAGTTGTCTTCTAAGTTGTTCATAAATAGGGGTTTCAGATTCAAAATCAATTTTAACAATCATTTGTTTCATCCTTTCTATTTGTTATACATATTATATAACAAGCCAAAATCATTGTCAATAATTTTTTATTTACTTTTAAAGGATTTTATTAACAAATGTAGAATATACTTAATAGTAGGTGATGAAAATGAAAAATATGACTGCTAAACCTTTAGATAGCTTTGATGTAAGTAAAAATAGAAAACCTTCTAATAGGGAACTACTCCTTGCTTACAAGAAAAACAAAGATATAAATACAAGAAATAAAATAATAGAAAACAATATAGGTCTTGTATACATAGCAGCTAAAAATAAAAAGAAGGGTTACTGTTCACTGTCCTTTGAAGACTTAGTACAAGAAGGGGTCATAGGAATGATTCGTGGAATAGAAAAATTTGATACAGATAGAGAAACTAGCTTTTCAACCTATGTCTACTATTGGATCAATCATGAGATAAACAGAGCAATAATGAATACTGGCCACTTAATAAGACTACCTGCTCATATGTATGAAAAAGTAAACAAGTTAACCCAAATCGAAAATTTAAACCAATCGCAAGACAATAATATTGATGTTAAATCACTATGTCAAAAAATCAAAATCACTGAAAATGAATACAATAATATTGATTACTATAGAAATAGTTTTTATAATTTTACTTCTCTTAATACTAATCTAAGCCTAGATAGTGAAGAATCTTATGTAGAACTTCAAGACTTTATTCCTTCTAATGAACCATCCACCGAAGAAATAGTTATAGATGATGATTTGAAAAATAATATAGAGAAAATATTGAATACTCTGCCATCTAGAGAAAAAGAAATATTAGAACTTAGATTTGGTCTTAAAAATGGCAGACCAGCTACATTAGAAGAAATAGGAGATAAATATAATCTCACTAGAGAAAGAATCAGGCAAATTGAAGTTAAAACTTTATCAAAAATTAAAATATCAAGTAATGGAGTTTCTCTCAAAGATTATTTAAGCTACCCTTAATTAGGGTAGCTTATTTTTATACTCATAATCTAGTGCAAATTTAACTCTTTCCTCACAAGATGGATGACTATAGTACCATATTTTGTAGATTTTACTTGGTCTAGGTAATGATAGACTTCCCTCATGAAGTTTAAGCAATGATGAAGCAGTGGCTTCTTTGTTTCTTGCTAGTTCTAATTCAAATGTATCTGCTTCCCATTCAAGTTTTCTAGAATAGGTACTAGTAATTGGAGATGTAAAAAACATATAAATACTTATAACAAATATTAAAAGTGGAAGACTTGCAATATCATAAAGATGTCTAAATCCAAAATATCCATTTGACCCATTTAATATCCAAAGAGATGTTTTATTTATTAGGAATAGTATTAGAGTTAAAAAAGCACTTCCTAAAACAATACTCTTCCAAATATGCCCCTTTACATAGTGCCCAATTTCATGAGCAGTTATAGATACTACTTCTTCTCTTGTCAAATTGTTAATGGTAGTATCCCAAAGAACAATTCTCTTAGATTTTAAAACTCCTGTCATATAGGCATTCATTTCTTTTGTATCAACACTTTTGTTTACTTGATAAATATTTGCATCTCCTACCCCTGCTTTATCTAATAAAGTACGTATTTCTCTTTCTAGCTCTTTATCTTCAATAGCTGTGTATTTATTGAATAAAGGATCAATATACATAGGACTAATAAATGATACAAATATAGATATAGGAATAGATAATAAACCTAGATATAACCACCATTTATTAGGAATTTTGTATATTAAATAAAACGGGAACCAAGTAAACCCTAATATCAATACAAAATTCAAAGAAAAGTTTTTAAATAACAATTCAGCCCATCTTCCAAAGGTTTGATTTGAAAGCCCATATCTATGTTTAACAACAAAACTACTGTAATAACTAAGAGGTAAAGTAACTATAAAATCAATTAAAAAATATATGAGAACATAAATAGCTATAATGAAAAATTGATTACTTGTTTTACTCTGGGCAAAAATCTTAATTTTATTTGATAATCCTGTTTTTAAAATTAAAAAGGGAATAATAAAAGTAAGTATCAAATTTACTGCCCATATTTTTAAATTAGTCTTCTTATAAGAAAAAGCCTCTTCTGAAATATAAGAATATTCTTCCCTTAACTCTTCCATATTCTTATATTCACTTATAAATATAATAAGTATAAATAATATTAGAATTGTGAAAAACAAACTAAAGAATATCATTACCTTTTTATCCAAATTATCACATCCTTTCAATATTAATAGTAACATAATTATGCCCAATTTCATACTGTATATTAGAAATAAGTAGGAGGTGCCTTCAATGATTGAAAATAAACCTGCAGCTACAGGATGTAGTCCTGATCAACAGTCAAGTTTATTATTTTTCTTTTTGCTATTAGTAATTCTATTCCAAGGTCCATTAGACTTCCTATTTGGAAGTGATGATAGTCTACTATTTTTCTTCTTACTATTAGTAATACTATTTTGTAACCCAATATGTATTTGGTAAAATAACGAAAAATAGCCCTAAATTTGGGCTATTTTTCATATTAACTATAAATCAATTTTGTTTTCAATT
This sequence comes from Anaerosalibacter sp. Marseille-P3206, assembly GCF_900155565.1. NCBI lineage: Bacteria > Bacillati > Bacillota > Tissierellia > Tissierellales > Sporanaerobacteraceae > Anaerosalibacter > Anaerosalibacter sp. Marseille-P3206. The sequence continues at coordinate 1,881,902 of NZ_FUHM01000002.1, read as the reverse complement.
AAATATCCTGTGCTCAAGAAAGATACTACTCCTATAATTAAGGTAAATACAAAAGCTACTAAGTTAATAAATGTGGTTCCTCCAGCTGTAATAGCCATACCTCCTTTATCAAAGCTCCTAAAGAAACCAGATATAGTATTCATTCCATTAATTAATATATGATTATAGCTAACTACTTTGAAAGCCTTTAAATCTAAATAGTATGGAAAAGCTCCTATTATTTTTATAGTAGCATATCCAACTAGAGCATTTAATACTAAAAATACTACAAACCACAATCCACCAACTTTTTTATTTCTAAATGTAACTCTACTTAAAGCCATAGAAAAATAGATAAGTATCAAAGTAACTACACCACTAATAAATGTGATAGTAATATTAATAATAAAATCTAAACTTGGAAATAAATCATCAAGACTAACATCAAATTCTATAAATCTAGAAATCATAAACCCATTGAATAAAAAAACTACAGCTCCTAATAATATAAACCACATAATTGCTACCAATAATTTAGAGCCTAGTATTTGATTTCCAGTAAGTGGCAGTGTAAAAGTCAAATATCCTCTGTCTTCGTATAGTTCTTTCCTAAAAGAATCAACTATATATAGAAATTCTGCAAATAATGCACCAAGCATTATAAGTATAGCTATTCCTGTAAAAGCTGCATTTGGCATCATTGCTTCTGTTGTTTGTCTTCTAAATGTATAACTGTATAATGCTGTAGTAAGTATTAGTACAATTGCTAAAACTCCCAATATAAACTTATAACTTCCTTTAATCTCATATTTCATATATTTACCCATGTCTAACCCTCCTATTCTTCAAATACTTCTTTGTATAATTCATCTATACTCATACATTTTTCTTCTCTTAAACTCTCTGCATTTCCTTGTAATATTACTTCTCCTTCTCTTAAAAATACTACATCATCAAATACATTTTCCATATCTCTAACCAAATGTGTAGTTATAATCATAGAACTATCTTGGTTATAGTTTGAAATTATTGCATCTAGTATCTTATCTCTTGCTACTGGGTCAACTCCTGCAATTGGCTCATCTAATATATAAAGCTTTGCTTTTCTTGCTAATACTAATGTTAAATTTAGTTTCTCTGTCATACCTTTTGATAGAGAATTAATTTTCATATTCCTTTCAAGCTTCATAAATTTAAGTAGTTCTTCTCCCCTCTTCTCATCGAAGTCAGAATAAAAATCACCATAAAATTTAAAAGCATCTTCTATAGTCATCCATTTGTATAAGAAGTTTCTATCTAGTAGATAGGATACTATTGCTTTTGTTTCTACACCTATTTTTTTCCCATCAACTCGTACTTCTCCACTTGATTGTCTTAAAAGTCCAGTAAGTATCTTTATGAGAGTAGTTTTCCCACTACCATTAGGGCCAAGTATTCCTACTACCCTACCATCTTCAATATTTAAGTTTAGATTTCTAAGAGCTTTTTTATTAAAATAACTCTTTGATAAATCTTTTATTTCAACTAAGCTACTCATTTTTAACCCTCCTTATTAATCTTATCTGATATAATTTCAATTATTTCACCATCATCAAATCCTAAAGATCTCATTTCTTCAACAAAAACATTTATAATCTCAACTGCCATGAGTTTTTTCAATTCCACAATATTTTTTTTATCTTCTGTAGCAAATGTACCCATACCCCTTTGAGTATATACTAACCCCTCTCTCTCCAACTCCTGATAGGATCTTTGGACTGTATTTGGATTTACCTTTAATTCTGTTGACAACTCTCTTACAGATGGCAATTTATCACCCCCACTTATATCTCCTGAAACCATCTTTTTCTTTAAGTAATTCATAATCTGTGTATATATAGGAAGTTTATCATCAAATTCCACTTTCTCACCTCCATATTATTTTTCCGTCTTAGTGCACTATCTACATAGTACACTAACATTGTATATTTGTCAACAAAATTATATTAAAAAATCCTTGGTGTTGATTTTTAATCAACACCAAGGATTTTTTAATTTGTTCTCTCTTCGTAAGTAATGATTGCAAAGAATATATTGCCTCTGTTTTCAAACTCTACATCAATTACCTCCAGTATCTCTTCTTCATTGTCTTCTATCCAATTATATACTTTGTCTTCAAGGTCTAAACCATCATTGCAATCAATAATAGTCATATGTCTCATTTACAACACTCCTATTTCGTATTGATAATAAAATATATTCTAGCTTTCATTTAATTATTCAAAATAACTTATATACATTAACACTTTTTTTGTTTTTAGCATATTTTATAATGGGAACAAAATCCCATATTCTCCTAGGAGGTGTTTTGAATGGCAGATAAACAATGTGGATTATTCGGTGGCTGCTTTGACGATTCACTACTTTTCTTCTTCTTACTTCTAGTAATACTATTCTGCTTTTTACCTTGTGGTAGATGCTAACAAACTAAAAGAAATCGAGGCCTAGCCTCGATTTCAATATTTATTCTTTACTCTTTGTTTTTGTGCCATAGGGTCTGAAAATACTTCATAGCCACCCATAGCAGCAAATGTGACCATAAGTGCATTTATTATAGTGAGTATTATTCCCTGAATACCAGAACCAGTTTTTCCAAATACAAAATTTAAAATAAGTGCGATTATGAATGTATAAAGCCTAACAAAACTATCTCCAAAGTTCTTTTTTATAATGCTTTTACTAAATTGAACAATAATACTAGTAGCTGCTACAATACCTGCAAAGGTACTAAGTATCTCTAAAGACATAAAATTGTCATACACATCATTCACTCCTTTTAATCCTATATCTAAATAATATTATAGCTAGCACTCCATTATGACAACAATTTTCAAGTCAATGAGTCACAAACTTCTTCTATTTCTTCATATTGAATATACTGTTCAATTCCCCATTCTTTGAGTATTTCTTCTGTTCCAATCCATACCTTTGTTTTTACAGGTATATATTCATATAATTCCTCTACATCTTCATTTATCATTCTTATACAACCATGAGATACATATTGCCCAATAGAGTAAGGAGATGAATTACCATGTATTCCATATCCCCTATGTTTTTCAGTAGAAAGGCCTAGCCATCGCTTACCTAATGGATTGTTAGATGCTCCACCTTTTACAGGTCTATATCTGCCACCCATTCCACCCCAACGAGGATTCTTTGCCTTATTTATGATAGTGAATTTATAATCTGGAGTTGGGGTTTTAGATTTTCCAAGAGCTACTGGATATTTTTTATATATCTCGCCCTTGTTATACACCGTTAATATTTTCTTGGTCTTGTTAATAACAATAAACCATTCCAATTTTCTCATTTCTTCTGGTATTGTGTCTAAAATCACTTTTTCTGTTTCTGACAATGCCTTTTCTGTATCCTTTTCAATAACTGGATTTACAATTATATTGTTTTCTGCTTGAAATCTTAATAGTGCATACCTTTCCTCTAGCTGTTTCTCATTAAATCCTTTACTTACATAGTCTCTTAAAACTTCCTCATTTTTAATATCTTCTGCATAACAATTATTTAAAAACAACAAAAAAATAATAACAATTGTTCCTATTTTCTTTAATGTATTTCTTAACATTTAGTCAATGCCCCCTTTGTATATTCTATTCAGCTACAGGGAAAAAAGTAACCTTTTTTAACCTGTCATAATAACGTTCCTTTGGCTGAAATATATAGTATACTTATGTTACATTTTAATATATAATTATATTAAGACATTTTTAGAACGGCTAAATTGATCTCATAAAAACGGAGGTGAAATTTTGAATAGCGAAGATAAACTTTATGATTTATTGGAAAAAATTTATTTCGAACTACAGGATACCAAAAAAGACTTAAAAGGTGATATCGACTCAATAAGAACAGAATTAAAGGGTGATATTAGTTCAGTAAGAACAGAATTAAATGATTTCAGAGAAGAAACTAATAATAGGTTTAATAAATTAGAAGAAAAATTAGATTTGATGGAAGCAAATAATGCAGATAGACATATCACAATCGATAGTGATTTGAAAAAAGTTAAAACTGACTTGTCCAGAATTGAAATAGCTACAGCAGATAATTGGAGTGATATCGCTAGGCTAAAAGCTGTTAAAAGAATAGAAATAAAATAACAAAACACCCTTGTACTAAATAATAAGTACAAGGGTGTTTTGTTACAAAGTATATTTTTCTTTGTTTAAAGCATCCTATTTATTAGGAGGTGTTTAATCTTGTCTGAAATAGATGAATTGATTAAAGACATAGACAAGTTAAAGGAAAATTTAAATGAGTTAATTGAAAGAAAGGATTTTAATTTGCAAGATCCTGAAATAATTAAAGCTAGTCAAGAGCTTAATCAGGTTATTACCAAATATAACAATTTAATTGCAAAAAAATTATAAAAAAGAGGACAGTTCTTGTCCTCTTTTTATACATCAAAAATCTATTTAATCTTTCTCATGATTATATCTTCATGTTTTGATACTGCATTTTCTATTCTTTCTAGCTGTTGAATATTTTGTAATTGTCCATCAAATAATACCTCTATTTTAGGCATTAAATCATGTTCAATAGTTACATTTGTTTTATTCAAATTTTCTTTTACAGATTTGATATCATCTTTCATTTCTTTATTATCATTCTCAAGTATATCAAATTTTTTCTCAAGTCCATCAAATCTTTTACTAAACTCACTATACATCTTTTCAATCAATTCAAAGGTTTTATCATCCAACCCAAATTCCCCCTATTGTGAATAATTGGCGCACCCTGAGGGACTCGAACCCCCGACCAACTGATTCGAAGTCAGTTGTTTTATGTTTTGTATGGTTTGGGACAAGCTTATACCCTTGTAAAATAGCCATTCTTATTTTTGGCATTTTGATTTAAAACGATATATTTTGCTTTTTATGGCACGAATGGCACGGAAAGTGGCACGCATTTTCAATAATAAAATTGATAAAATAACCAATAAAAATAGAGTTTATCATAAGCTTTCTTATATTCTTTTTATAAATATTCCAAAACCAAATAAATTAACCCCAGCTAATATTATACCAATAAAAGCTACCCATTTAAAATATTTAAATTTAAATTTTATGGCCAATAAAAATGTAATAATTAAATTTACAAATAAAATTATTTCGTATGAATAAATAGAAGTTAATAATGGCCAACTTTTAATATGTATTCTAAGAAACAAAATTGAACATGTAATGCCAAATAATGAACATATAACAATCATTGCTTTCAAAATTTTTTCCAATATAATTTTAGTTTTCTCCATTTTTACCACCTCTTTTACCTTATATTTCTATAAAAACAGAGAAATTCCTTCTAAACTTATGCAAAATATACAATAGTTCGCCAAACCCTCGTATTTAGCTTGTATTGCATTTTCGTATGTTGCTATACCAATTACATTACCGTATGGGATAAAACTTGTCTTATGTTAGATATGTGAGTTGTTTTTGTGCAAGATTGGAGATTAGTAAATTCATTGGCAAAATAAAAAAACTGGCGTAAATATTTTCGAGAAAAATTCATTGACACGTTTTGAATTTTCTGATATATTTATTTTTGGAACTAGTCAATAGTTTACCTATTAGGATTTGAAACATGTATTATTATTATATGACTAGTTTGATTAGACTACCTATAAGGAATCTACACTGGTGAGTTAGTGTAGAATTTTCTAAAATGAGCAAAGGAGAGAAGGGAAACCTTATTTCCTTTATTTTTGGCAAAAGAAAAGACTAGGTTTTTCCTAGCCTTGGACCTTCCAATATTCATCAGCTTCTATATACTTTCCTTCTTTCATCATAGACTTTGCTCTACCTGTCGGCATTCCCCATGAGTGCCAGCATGATTTTTCAGATACTTCTTCTTCTAGATATATTCCATATAGTTCTACTCCATCTTCTACAAGGTCACCTGTCACTACCACAACTACTATATCGGTATCGTTGTAACTTTCTAGTTTTTCTAGTATGCTTTTTCGTGTTTTGATTGACATACACTCAATGCTATCTGGTGTTAGATAGGAATTTTTTACCTCCATGCCATAATTTCTAATGTTGTTTTTATTAAATATTTTTTCCTTTAACATTTTTTATTCCTCCTCTTTTTTTCCATATAATCTTTTCATTGCACTTTCTGCCACAAGCCAAACTTCACCGGATTTTCTAACTTCATCATCTTCAAATCTTCCATTTCTAACATTGTTTCTTAGATTCGAAGTGCTAACGTTCCATTTCTCACTCGCTTCTTTAAATGTCATAACTTCATCTACTTGGGCTACCCCTGCAAAAGCTGAACCAGATATAAGATAGAACTGTTTTTCTTCATTTTTCATTTTTTCAATTTCTTCTGTATAATTTTCAACAAACCCCTTCATAGCCCATTCAACTTCGCTTTCAATGTTATACTCTACTACTTTTTCAATAGTGCCTGTGTACAGCCTTTTGATGTTTGCTTCAAATTCATACTTATTGAAAATTCTATTTGCAAAACTCGAATGACCTTTTAGTGCACATTGCTTTTTATCTACTTTTCTAACCATACATCCAAGATAGAAAAGGGCTTTTTCATTTTTCCCATATCCCATTTCTTTTAATTCTTTTTCTGCCACTTCCTTAATATTCATTCTAATCCCTCCAACAATTTTATTTAGGAAGTTTGAAGGTACCTCCTAGACCTTTCTTTGTTATTTTTTAAGTAATATTTTTGCTATAGATATGCCACACTCGTTACGGTTATCTATGAACCAAGCTGAATCTTCGATATTTACTATTTTTTCTCTTGCGTTTGCGAACATTGCCCTGTATGTATCTGCTTTTTCATTCTGCCTATCTGCTATTCTTTCTTCAGCTTCTCCTATTTGTTTTAAAAACTTTGTCCTAATATCTTCTGCCCAAGCTATTTGTTTTGGAGTCCCTTTCAATTCCTTCACTTCTTCTTCCTCCTTTCCTTCTTCAAAGAGGTAGCTAACGTATAGACCGAATTGTGTTTGATAATCTACCTCTGGGTAACGTTCTTTCATTTTTCTTGTCATTTCATGAGCTTCCTTAAATATGTTTTTCATTTTGTTACCTCCTTGAATTATTTTTTAATCGACTTCGTTTATCTATATATAATTATAAACGATATCGTTTGTTATGTCAAGGTTTATACAAAACTATTTTAATTCACGTAACCGTTGCAACAACTAGCTTATAGCTTATATGTAGAATAATGTCGAAATGTTTTTAATTAATTTTAGGCACAAAAAAAGACCAGGGAATTAACCCTGGCCCAATTAAATCTATTCGATTTTCCTTTGCACTAAATTTAATTCCTTTACTGCTGCTTCTACAAGTACATCCAATTCTTGTATGGTTATATTTATTCCCTTAGATTGTAGGAAAGTTATTACATATTCTTTCTTTAGTTTGCCCTGCCCTTTTCCTGCGTATATTTGCTCTGCTGCTCCTACTGCAACTTGTACCCAAAAATAGATATTGTCTCTCTGCTGTTTAGTAGTTTTAGACTTAACAAAAGGCACTATCAAATATGTTAAGATAGCACCTAAAATCGGTATTAATACTTTTACAATTATATCAATATTCATTTATTTGCCTCCCTCTTAATTTTGGACAAGCTCCATAGTTCTACAGTAGTGAATCCAAACCAAGATACAATTAGTGTAGATGGTTCATTCCCTACCCTTGTAAATACATAAAATATTCCAGCTGTAAATATTACGTTTAATAGAATTACTAATACTACTATAAATTTACTAAACCTGCCTTTTTTCTTATTCTCCTTTTGTTTTTTTATTAATCTTTCTAATTCCTTTGTATCTATGTTATCCAATTTTATCTACCAACCTTTTAATCACAATAGCCATTTCCTCTCTAGTAATCGGCTCCTTAGGCCTTTTCCCATCTAAATAACCTTCTTTTTTTGCCCATTCCCATCCTTCTTTGGCCCAAGTGCTAGGAGTGTTATCTTCTTTTTTGTTCGCCATTTTATTCACCTTCCCTAAATTTTTAGCATCTTGAATTAGTTTAGCCTTATTTAAACTCGTACCAGGACAAGTTTTTGCTACTCCTGGCCCCTCTCTGTGAAATTTAATAGATCCTTCTCCATATTTATCTATGAAATATTTTACAAGTTTCAATATGTTTTCTTTCTGCTTTCCTCCCAATGCATCATGACCTATATCGAAATTACCTATCATCTCTACAGCTAAGGCTCCAGTATTCCACCCCTTAATACTTGCAGGGGTAATATTGAAAGGTCTGCCAGTTACCCATTTACCATCTGGGAATAATGATAAGTGTTGTCCAATATCTTGCCATCCTAAAGTTTTAGTATGGTAATTATACATTCCTTGTTGCATAGCAATATGGTTATTGCCTTTAAAATCTTTATGTTCAGGTTTCCATGTGTGATGAATATGCAGTTGTTTAAATTTATACCTATCTAGCTCTTTCAATAATTGTTCTGTAGTTAGTATTCTGAAATTACTCATTTTCTCACCTCCCCAAAGTTTGTACATACCAAATGAAAAACCCAACCATACTACCTACGATAAGGCCAATAAACCACCTCATTGTAGTCACTAGGTTCTTTATCTGCTCACATAGATTCGCTATTTGAGTTTCTGTTTTGCTCTGATACTGTTCTAATTTGTCTATACGTTCTGAGTGATTATTCAATCTAGTATCGTGTACATCTAGCCTTTCGTCAATTCTCTTATGCTTTTCTCTGCAAATGTTCTCTTCCATATTCCACCTCCGTCAAATTATCCAGAAGGGCATAAAAATACACCCTCCTAGGTGTTATTGATGTTGCACATAAATAACCTTATCTTCACTAAGCTACTTGTTCTTCTGCATCTAATACTGCATATACCATTTCTCTTAAATTGCTTAAATTAGGTACTTGTTCCCTTGTATAAGTACCATTAGGATTTTTCTCTGTTATTACATTTCTTGCCCAAATCTGTACTAATGCACTTTCTGTTGTAAACATATTACATTCCTCCTCCTATCGTCATAGTTAGTTCCATAATAGCTTGCTCATTTTGTGCTTGCTGGATAGCATTTAATGTAGTCATTTCTAGTAATGCAGTTTCTAATTCTGCTATTTTTTTAGTTTGTTCATCCTCTACTGATTCAGGTATGTCCTCATACTCATACCATACTTCATTTGTTGATTTTCTGCATTTTAGTATTGCAATCTTACCTTCAATTTCCTCTTTTATAGGTAATTGTTCTATTGCTATTCCTTTAGATTTGTCTTTTTCTGTTAATGTTGTTTCATCATATACAACACTTGCTCCATTATTTGGATTTTCAAATACGTAAATCATTTTATTTCCTCCTTCTGCTGATTGTATTTGCTATTTTATATATCTTGAATGGCGCAGTACCTCCAACATTCCCTATTGCAAATATAGTCTCACCAACTAGTTCAGTAGGATGTTTTGGGTGTGATTGCGTAGTGGTAGGATATGAATTAATTGTTTTACAAATTTCAACCAACGTATTTCTATCTACCTTTCGAACTAATGTACTGCCTCCGTTCAAATATAAATTGTTTTTATCTACTAAAAAAGTAGAAAAACTCATATGACTAGCCGATGCTACTATAACAAGGTCACTAGACCTCAATTTTATTAGCGATTGTCCAGATGAAATAGATGAAGCAGCATAGATAATACCATCATCTAAAATCGCATGGGGATAATGATAGTAATCATCGCTAATTTTTTTGGATTCAATTATGTCTAAAGCCTGTTTACCGGCTTTAGTTACAAAAGTCCCAACATTGCTATTGTAATTTATAGAGCTAATTACATAAATAAATTCATCATCAATTACCAATGTATTAGCATATTCGTTTGTGTTTAGACTGTTTTTTACAGATGCTCTACTTACTACTGACATATTAAATTTATTTACTTTCACAACAAAAGTTGAACCTAATAGATACATATAATCGTCATCAAAAGCGTATATATCAGTAGATGAAAAATCACTATCTGTAAACTCCTGATACTGCATTGTTGATATATCTAATTTGGTTATTCCTCTTGTCCCTGTCCTAAAATATAAAAACCCATTATCGTAGTTTATTTTTGATTTACCTATAGTTACATTTGCACTTGCGATTATATTGAATTGTAGGTCAAATTTAAAGATTTGGTTTCCAGCTGATGCAAACAAAAACATTCCACCATCACTCAGGATGTTATTATAGGCCATTGCAGTTTCAGTTTCATCAAATATTCCTAACTTATCAATAGTTTCTATAACCACCCCACCGACATTAACTCTACCAACTGCCATATCAACTCACCTGCCTTATTAACTTTAAATCACAAGTCAAATTAGCCGTCGGCTTTTCATCTGCATATATAGTGACCTTACCATTACTACTCAAATTAGCCGACTTAATGCTACTAGCTTTTTCTAAATCTCCTAAATGAATATTTACATCTACTACTGTATCTGCTGTTATATCTGCATCTAATATTTCATACTTCCAAAATCCACTAACTAAACTATCATCAACCCATCCACTAGCCATTATTGTTACATCTTTTTTAATCTTAATTAGTGACGCTGTTTCTGCCTTATGCGTCGTTAAATCATCTTTTAAATCTCCAACCTCTTGATCCAAAATATCCATATTGTCATTTAGATCATTAACATTAACATAATCAGTTGAGTCAGGTTTCTTTAAATTAAGTTTTTCTGTTAATTCCATTAAATCACTCCTTCCCATACTCTTAATTCATTCCAAGTTTTAGGTAGACAATCTCCCCAAGTTCTTAATTTCAAATCTTCCCAAGGGGTAAAAGTATATTTATACGTTAGTCCTAAGTGAGCTGGAATGACTATATCTAAGGCTTGTTTTAATCCTTCTAAATTATTAGGTACACCTCTGGAACCTATAAACTTAATTTCATATAATCCATCTGTATCAGTAGGATTTACCTCTACTTCACCATTTGAATATGCCTGTGCAACTGATTTTATAGTTTCCTCTGTAGTTTGGTCAAAACTGGCTATATACCTACTGGAAATCTGTTCCCTTCTTTGGTCATATTTTAGATTTTGAATAGCTTTTATTCCCAAATCTCTTTCATAAATATTTAACTTTTCTATTGCAGTATCCAATAACATATTTCTATCTACAATATCCAAACCTTGCTCTAATTGTCTGAATTCCTTGTCATAGGCATTTAAGATACTGTCAAATATTATGGATTTTCTTTCATACCAAGGTAGATATTCAAGCATAGCCGATTTATAATCCCTTTTACTAACTACTATATTTACTATCATTTCTGTAGTTGTAGAAACTATAGTAGGAGAAAACTCTACTCTTACCCCTTGGCCCTTTAGTTCAGTTATAACTTCGTTAAAGGCCTTAGAATATTCTAATACCACACCTTGGACTTCTTGTTCTGTTTCTGCCTCCATTAAAGCTAATCTAAAACATTCCCACATATGTGGGCTTAGGTCTTGCCACGTATGAATATTAACTTGTCCCCATTGTAATTCCTGTATTGGATGCATTTACATCACCTTAACCTTACTATTAGATAATTCTTAGGTATCTTGTATTGACTTGAAACATCTATTGTCTTTACAAATTCTGCTGGAGATTTAAAGAGTAGGTTTCCACCATTCAAACTATCATAAATTCCTATATGAGTAATAGGTCCCCAACTTTCTGCTGCTATCGGAAATAATATATCTGCATTATTCGAAGTTTGTCCTTCTGTAGCCGATACAAAAACACTAGGTTGTCTTTTATAACTAGCCTTAGATACTTCTACATCTTCATTAAAAAGACCTACATATACATTTTGTAGGTTCTCGTTTAAAACTTTATTCTTTAAATAAACTGACATATGATTCATTGATTAATCACCCCCATTATAGCTACTTCTTCATTTAAAATAGGTATATTTGATATACCACTGTTAATTAGCAAATCTGAATAATCCAGCACACCATCTGTATCTAAAATAATACTTCCTATCTGTGCATAAGATACGTAATCAGTCTTAAATGCTATGGATTTTAGGTATTCTGATATGTTTTTAGATATATTTTCTTTTACCCGTAGTTCCTCATAACCTTCCACTAATACCAAAGTAACCGATATATTTATCGTTACCGGCGTAGCACTTACAACTGTTACATTAGCACCGAATGGCCTTTCGCTCTCAATATGATTAAATACATTGCCAATTAAATCTTTACTTGCTGGTTGGCCGTTGGAATCAATTATTACTACTTTTACAGTTAGAGGGCCATTCCATCTTGGTACTACTCTAACACCACCGACCCCTACAACCTCCTTAGCCCATTGTTCATAATGATATTTATTACCTGCTTTGGCTGGTCTTTGAAGTTTATCATAATATCTTTTCCTTAGTTCATCATCAGTTTCAGAATTATAGCCATTGGTAACAGGCTCTGGATTATAGACATCAATTAGTCCAGGTATTGATACTGGGAATTTATTTATACTATTAGCTGGTACATTTCCCACAAATCCATATTCTTCACATACTACAAATACTCTTGCTTGGCCAGATTCGTCTATTATAATATCTTCCTGGACAATAAAGTTTACAGTATCAGTACCAACCAAATCACCCTTTTTTATACCAGATCCTTCAGCCCCTGATATTACTACTATAGTTGTGGATCTTGTAGCCTGTTTTCTCTTTATTCCTGTACGTTGATATACAAACCTTTCTAATTCTTCATCAAATAAGTTTTCTACATCTAGCTTGTTGGCTACTTCCTCCAATTCCATATACATTAAAGCAAATTCAATTGCTGCTGGCTTAGTAGAATCATAAAAAAAAGACCCCTCGGTCTTGTCATATTCATCACTTATATTTTTCAACATTCTATTGTGTATTTCTTTTATACTTTCCAATTAAAATTTCACCTCCTGATTGAAGGTTTCGCCATTCTTTAATATTACTGTGAAATATATTTTTAATGTTGCTAATTCTTGTTCTGTTCTAAAATCTTCTATTCTATCTATTTCGCTATGTTTTTTTAAGGCCTGTTCTATTTCCCTTCTTAGCTCAGATTGTAGAAAGAATTGAGGGACTTTTTTGCCTTGGATTAAATCTTTAATACTAATACCATATTCATCAATTCCTTCATCCTCTTTATATACTTCAAACTTAAATTTCTCTGTTCTTAGTATTTTTTCTATCCAAACCCTTACGGCTTCTTTGCCTTCTACTTCTACAAGTCTGCCACCTCTTATTGCAAAATCACCTTTTTTAAAATCATACAGGAAGGTTTTTCCTTGATTTTTCTTTTCTTCGACTTGTAATTCCTTTACGATATTATCTAAATTTAGTGTAGGAAACATCTAATCACCTACCTTACCAGCTATAAAAAATACCTGCTCATTCTCAGCAGGTATGATCAATACTTCTTCACTCATAATTAAATTTACTACATGACTACACTTTATTAATTGATCTCCATATAAAATTACTTGTCCATCTAATATAGATACTTTTAAAGGATTAATTCCTACTACCTTCCCAATACAAGGACCTATATTACTTTTATTATCCCTTTCCTTAAACATTTGAGCCAATCCTACATCCCACATCTATATCACCTTCTCTAAAGTTAAATCCATAGTATGAATTCTATTATGATAGGCATGGATACAATCTTTAACTAGATATTGTCCTTTTAGCTTAAACGTATCATTGTCTATTTCTAGTATTCTGCCTGCTCTTACATTATCATCACCCAGTATGGTTATTGATATGTCCTCATTTACTTTATTTAATTCTTTAAGTTTGTTTTGAGCAATTACCTTAGCCTGTGCTATATTCTTATCATCTACGCTTTCAACATCTTGCAAGAGTCCAAACTTAGCTATGTTTTTATCGTCTTTAGCAGTAGCAACCACTCTACTACTTTTTTCATTACTAGAGCTTATTAATATACTATTTCTCATATCTGCTATCGATTCAGTTTTACTTATACTTCCTATTGCTTTTAAAGGATTAAAAGGAGCTATATTAGGAGCAGGTTTAAACTTTGGCTTTATAACTAAATCTGTATATTTTTCTATATATAATTTTCCAGCCTTCATCTCTAACCTATATTTTATTCTTAGGGCATCTGTGGCTTGTTTCAATATATCTCTAATTATATCTGCTACAGTATCATCTTTATATATTTTAGTAATAGTTGTAGGTATAGATGTTATATTACCTATAGGTACATTAAATTTATTGCATAATTGTTTTATAGCATCATCTGCTTTTACTTTGTTAAATTGAATTATGGTCCTGGATTGATTTAAGTAAAAGGCATAGTCAAACGCTGTAATAGCTTTAGAATATTTATCGATTCCTAAATCTACTATAATTCCTCTAAACAGTTCTTTGCTATTGTTAAGTAGTATTATTTTATCCCCTATCTCAACCAAATCATAACCTTTCATATATCTATCAATTGTACTTCTTCCAGTAGTAAAGTTTAATTCCATTCCTAAAGTATCTATGCTATCTTTCCAGCTTAAGCCACTACTTATATTAGTTATATTTTTATTGCCACCATTATCTTTTATTAAATTTATAGTGTAATTATTCATGCTATACACCCTCTACAAATGGATATTCACTTACATCTAAAGTATAAGCTATATCTCCATTTCGTCTTACTTTGAATGTGAAATTATCTATTAAACAAGCCATATTAAACCATTCACGTCCGTCTGGCCTACTTGTAACTATTCTAAGTGGTACTTTCTTTGCTCTCCATTTATTGAAAAAATCTACATATTTAAAAGGCTCTGCTACACTTCCAGACTTTAACCATATATACTTTTGAGAAGGAAATATTGAAGTGATAGAAAATGTTCTAAGCCCTTCATCTCCAATTAAATTTAAAGTACCATTATTTATAGTTTCAAACTGTTCATTGTTTTGAGGTTTCTCAACTTCTATTTCTGGTACTACTGGCAATATCATTACTTCTTCTCTGTTGTTTGCACTAAAGACTATATTGCTTTTATCCCCCATTCTCTACCACCTCCTAAACATTTTCTAATGCTATTTTTACTTTCTTATATACAGTATTTCCTACCTTATCAGCAATTTCATCATCGCCATAGATATTTCCATAGATTTTTACATCGACTTTCAGATCTTCTCCAAGAGTTTTATTCTTCAATAATCTATCAGATTTATCGGCGGGTATTATTGTTTCTCCTGAGGATAATTTTCTTATCTCTCCACCTTCTTCGTGGATTTTTGCATAACCAGCTGGAGAATAGGAAGTTCCCTTAGCAAAACCTAGCATTTGTTTTCCGCCACCAGTAACCATGCCTTGCTTTGTATCGTATTTCCCTTTCTTAAGAGACTTAAATCCTTCGTATTCAAACTTGTTTACGGTTTTTAAGTTAAACCCAAAGTGCTTTCCACCAAACTTAGGTACCCACTCCGGAATATCAAAACTAAGCATATTAAGGCCCTTAATAATAGGATTTATAACCCAATCAATAAAGAAGTTTCCTATGCCTTTGAATATGTTTTTTAGTCCTGTTTCCATGTTCTCCATAGCTGCTACAACTCCATACCCTAAGTCTCCAGCCTTTTCTTTTACCATATCCCAGTTTCTATATAGTGCATATCCTGCTGCAATAGCTCCCCCTATCGCAAGTACCAACCATCCAAGAGGTGTCATAGCTAATGTGCCATTCACCAACATTCCTATATTATTTAATCCGGTTAATACTTTTTTAGCAGTGCCTATTACTTTAATCACACTATACATACTCAACACGAATACGCCTACAGTTGTTATAGCTTTTTCGTGTTTTTTTATAAAGCTTACTACACTTTTTATAAAATTAATTATCTTTGTTACACCTTCGCCGATAGACTGTACCCACTGTTGTATTTTATTTTCGTTGTTTTCTAGCCATGTATCTATTTTATCTATATTTTCACCAATAGCACCTGATTGAGTATTCATTATAGATGTAAAAGTATTTTTGAATCTATTTTTCATTTTGTCTAATTTAAACCCTATTGTATTAGTCATGGTCTTGTATGCTTCTTCTGTTTTTCCTGTACTATTCTCTACTTCTCCTAAGATTTCCTTAAATTCTTCAAATCCATCCCCTGTTAAAGCTAATGCACCAGTTAAAGCATTGACGTTTCCAAATAGCTTACCCAAGCTATCTGTGTTGCCTTTTGTTTTACTCTTCACTTCCTCTAACCAATTAGCAAAGCCTTTGCTTTTAATCGCTGCAACGCTAAAATCTAATCCTAATCTTTGTGCTTCCTCTTGGGCTTGTTTTGACGGTTTTATAACATTAGACATCATGCCTTTTAAAGAAGTCATAGCTTGAGAAGTTTCAAGACCGCCTTTTGTTAAACTGGCTACAGAACCTAAAACATCATCAAGTGATAACCCAGCACTTTTAGCTATTGGGGTAACGGACCCTAAACTCTCCGATAATTTTTGAACATCTGTAACCCCTAGATTCTGAGTGACTAGAAGCTTATCTGATATATCCTCCATAGCCTTCTTGCCTTCCATGCCAAATACATTCATTGTACTAGCCATTACGGATAAAGCACTATTAGAATCAGTGAAACCCGCTACTGCTAATTTACTAGCTTGAACACTAGCCATTACACTATCTTTAGCCTTGATACCTGCCGATATGGCTGAATACTGTGTATCTCCCAACATTTCAACTGCGATACCAGCTTTATTGGATGTCTTCAATAGATCTTCTTGGATATTTTTTAGATCAAGAGAATTTCCGGCTATAGACTTTACCTTTGCACTAGCAGCATCTAACTCTTTCATTCCATCAAAACCGACTTTTACCGCTATAGTTCCAACTGCTGCCCCTATCGCTGCTCCAACTTTAACCGATTTCTTAATTACTTTATCCATTGCTTTTACAGATTTATTTTTCCACTTTTCAATTTGATTTTGAGATTTCTTCATTTCCCTAGTTACTTTATCTACATTCTTGGACACTTTAACTAGAGGTTGTGAAATTTTATCCTTTAGAGAAAGTACAGTATTAATCTGTTTTGCCACTTCCTCACCTACTTCCCAAATAAGGCTTTATATTTCTCGTTCTCCATTTCTATAGCATAATTCATAGCTTCTATATAAAAAATCTTTTCTAAATTAGAAAGAGATAATAAAGAATCCAATGTATGTCCTTTATCCAAGTAATAGGCATACATCTGAAATTCTCCATCATCTCTTATTAGTTTTTTATATCAACATCTATTTTTTCTAGACCATAAAAAGAGTTGATAACCTCTATAATGCCATTAATTTCATTTAACTGATCTTCCAGCACTGCACTTGGTAAATCAGTAGGAGTGGCTACTTCATATACTTCCATAGCTTCTTTTGCATTTTCTTTAAACATTGGACAGCATTCATAGATTAATTTATTCATGCCTTCTATGCTATTGCCTTCCTCTACTTCATCAATTAAATCCATATACTGTGATAAAGGTATTTTTCTGATTTCTATATCCATACCTAAGACTTCACTAGAATAATATTTGACTTGCATTTTATCCATTTCGCCTTGTTTTTTTCTTGCAATTATTTCTGCTAATGTAGCTTTTTTACCCATTTCTTTTTCCTCCTTTTTTTACATAAAAGTGAAAATAAATGACGCCCTAGAACCGTTTCTAAGGCGCTTAAATTAACCTATCCATACTATAGTGTTTTATTCTAATATTTCTACATCACTGGCTTTAAAAGGCATTTCTATTTCTCCAACTGATTTTTCTTCCCAACTTTGTAAATCAATCTCATCAAATGTGATTCCAGTTACTTTTATTCGTTGTCTTTTACCAGTAGCTTTATTATATGCCTTCGCCACTATACTCACATCAGGAACTCTCCCAGCTGCATATTCTGCAAATAATAAATCTATTGCCTTGTTGTAGTTTTTGTCAGATTTTCTATATGTGAAAGCTCCTTCATAGCCATAACCCATCAATACTCTGTCAGTAGATAATCCGTTAGGAACATCTTCCCATTCCAGTATCATTTTTAAATTGAAACTTTTTACTTTGTCCCAATCTGAATCATTTACCCATAGATCTCCGTTAGATCCATTCCAATAATTATTACTTCTATTCTCTGCTCTAGGCATGTATTAACCCTCCTTTACATAGTTATTTCAAAGTCAAAATCTTCCATAGCATTTAAAATTTTTATATTTCCAGCTAAAAATACATTAGTACCAACTGTCATTTCCATTATTTTATTGTCATCCCATGTGGCAACTTCTTCTTCTCCATATTTAGGTATGTTAGCTAATCTTTGTTTTTCAACATCTACTCTAGTTTTGTTTTCAAAGTTAGGATCTAATATTAAATCATTAGCAAGTGCTTTAAAATAAGAATTGATAGCGCCTATTAAAAGCATTTGATTATCTAATGAATTTTTATACTTACCTTTGTAAAATCTCTTCCATGTAGTGTAGATATCTGTATAAATCATATCCATTACTTCTACTATTAAAATAAATTTCATATCATCAGTAATACCTTGACCAGTTGTTACCAGCGAATTTATTCCTCTAGCAACTCTAACTTCGCCCTCGTCATTGTAGAGAATAAATTCTCCGTTGTTGATAGCTGTATCTAAATCGTCAGGTTCGATTACACTGTCAATCTTTAGAGGTTTAGCAATAGCACTCATGTCTAAACTTAGCCCTGCTAGATAGCCTAACATATATGGTATAGATTTATTTTCACCTTCGTTAGTTAAATTTACTATGTGCATATCGTCTGGTTTAGTAGCTTTATAAACTAATGCTTTATATCTTTTCTTATCATTTGTTACACTTGATTTTACAAAGCTAACTAAATCATCAGTTTCTTGTTGGGTTGCATCTGCCATTCCTATCCAACAATTCATTTCTACCTTGCCTTTTATTGCTTTTAATAAATCTGTTAAGCTACTTTCGCCCTCTAGTGTTTTAGCCATTCTAACAACTATTAATCTTTTAGGAATTCCTTCTAATGCTTCTTTAATATATTGCACGTTTTCAGGTGTGTATTTCGCTTGTTCTTCCGTTGTTAAATCATCTATTCCTCTATATTCAGCAAAGGCGGAAGTAGTATCGGTATCGTCTTTAATAATCAATACCGCTGTCCTTCCGCCAGATGAACGTTGTACTGCACTAGTGCCTAAACCTCTAAAAACAATATCTATTTTGGGCATTCCTATATCAGCCATATTATCCCTTCCTTTCTATTTGTAATTCTTCCATAGTTGGAGTATCGTCAACTCTATCGTAGTTTTCACATAACCTTATATCGAAATAACAATGTAAAACTTTATCGATTATATTGAATTCTAATTCGTCAATTTCTATATTCACATATTCATTGGCTCTTATTAAATTATCTTCTAAAAATATTTCATTAAGTTTATCCTGCATGTTCAATAATTCTATTCTGTTGTTATCTACAGTTGTAGAGAAATAATATATCCTTACAGTTATTTCCCTATCTAAGGCTTCCCTCATAAAATCACTAGCTTTGATATTGTCTAAAGAAATAAAAAATGAAGGTCTGTCAAAGCCTTCACTCACATCTTTTGAAGTAGTATTTATTCCTGTTTTATTCAATTTATTAACTATAGCTTTATGGATTTCAGTATATTTAACCAATTTAATCACCACCTAGAATCCATGTTCATCCAACAATTCATCTATAAAATCCTGTACATCATCATAATATTCTTCTTCATATTTTTCAGCAGCTTCTTCAAAGAAGTGATAGCCTTCTTTGAAGCCATGTTCGTTTCCATTTTTGTCTACTATTCTGTGGCCATCATTAAGTAAATGTGCGTGATTAGCAGGTGATCCAGCATAAACTCTTACAGCCCAGCTACCGTCTACATAGTATTTATAAGGTTTCCCTCTTTTAATTCCTTTGAATAGATTACCGCTTTTCTTTTTAACCTTTGCTTTAGCGACCTTTAATGTCCTTCTTTTTAATTTATTTCCTTTGTTTCTTAAAAACCTTTTAGCTTGTTTTCCATTTTCAACTTCACCAGCTAAATTTAATAAATCTTCTTCGAGCTCACTTAGTTCACTAAAATCAAAACCATCTTTAGCCATTACTCTATCACCAACCTTGTATATACGTCATAGAATTCATTGCTTCGATAATCCGGATCAAAGTATTTTACTTCGTATGTTTGTCCCTTATATGCAAATCGATAAGTGTTATCTAGTTCAGGTAAGGATTTAATTCTGACTTTAAATTTATGAGTAGACTCTACATATTCAGTTTCTGCTTGGCCATCTTTTAAAGTAGATGTTTTGGGTATTATTTGTGTGTATATAGTTTTTAATTTAGCATATTTGTATTCAATTTCTCCTAATTCGTTTTCTACTTTCTGTTTTGTATATACATCAACTTTATTTCTTAACTTACTTGTCATTCTACTCATCTACGTCACCTCATAACCATATGACATTTGTTTCATTAATGAAGTAATTGTATACCTGACTTTTTCATCTGCATCTAATTCAGTAAAGTCCCTACTGTCATACCAGTTAGTTATAAGGACCAGCATTACTAGTTTAGCCTTATTTTTAAAACTTCCATCTGTATCGTGTACTATTTTTTTATAAAAATCATCTATTGAATCTTTTAAATATGTTTCTGCGGTATCGATTAAAAGTTGTATTTGCATGTCATCTTCATCATAATCAATTCTGAGCCATTCTTTAGCTTCTTGTAAATCTAATATCATCTAACCACCTCCAAAACGGAGATTATTTTTTCTTTCCCTTTGACTCTTCCTCTTTCTTAGGTGTTTCTTCTTCAGAAGATTCGTTTTCTTCTTTTACTACCAATTCAGCTCCTAAAAAACCTCCTTCTCTAAGTTCTTCAGCTCTTTCTTCTTTATCAGTTTTGTAAATAGTTCCCTTTTCGTGTAATTCCTTTGTTTCTTTATCTATAAAAGTATTTTCAACTAAATACATCATATTAAATTCATCCTCTCTTTATTATTTAAGAGAGAGGGTTTATCCCTCTCTTATGCCTGTGGAACTGCTGCTATTGGTATTTTAGCTATCAATATAGCATCTTTATCTTTTTCAGTTCCGTCTAATTTAGTGATAAGTCTAGTTTTAGTAGTGTTTGTTTCAAATGCTCCAGCTCCAATGTTTGTAGTCAACAGTTGATAATCATCATCATAGAAGTATTTATAGGCTTCTTTTAAATCTCCTAAAATTATAGGTATATCGGTTTCAGTAGTTTTTAATACAGTGTTAGGTAATTCTACAACTGGCAACCCTAAAAATACATATTGTGTTGCATCTTTTGGATTAGGTTGTAAGTATGGTCTACCTTGCTTGTCCTCTAATGAATCTAAATAGTTAAAACCATCTTGATTAACAATCCATTTAGCTGTTGGTTTAAATACATTTAGCAAATCTACATTCTTTAATTTCTTAAAGTCTTTCATAGTAGCTGCTTCAGGCAATGTTAAACTTTTATATTTTTTAGATGTCATTATTCCTTGTAAGTCTGTAGATTCACCAGTGCCATATAATATTTTTATGTTTCTAGTAAATCTTACTTTGTCTACTAACCAATCTATAATATAGTTTTCTAATTCACTTGTAGCAAATTGAAGTAAATCGTTTGGTATAGTTACTATTCCAGCAAAATCATGAAGGTTGAAAGATAATCTTTCTAGTTTAGGATGATCGGTTTCTTCAATAGATCCATACTCATCTAAGTTTACTAATGCGGTTTGGTCTGCTCTCTTTTCATATGTTCTTTGTCCTTTTCTAGTATAAACTCTTTCACTATCAACTAAGTTTTGTAAATCCGTTGCATCTTTCAATCTTTTATTAATTTTAACCGAGATATCTTCTGGAACTGCATACCCTCCATCTTCTCCTATATGCTCAGTTATTTTGTTTTGTTCTTCTGGAGTAAATTCAAGCCCAGGCATATTTCTTTGTCTTAATATAGAGTTTGCTATTGCTCTAGTAAACAAAGCCCCATTATAAACCACTTCGTTTTCTTCATTTGTAGGTATTTTAGTACCTTCACCATCACTAAGACTATTGTCAATATCATCTTTCTTCTTTTGTGCTTCTATTTTAGCTTGCAATACATCAATTTCATTAGAAATGTTCTCTAATTCTTCCTTAGTAACTCCTTCTTTATTGAGAAGTTCGCCCATTTCTTTGTTTTTTAAATCTAATTGATTTAAAAGTTCCCTTAATTCTTTACTCATTATTCTTTCCTCCTTGTTTTTGACAAAATAAAAAACTATCTATTCCTTTATTCTTGAATGATAGTTTCTCTTTTAATTTTTCTATTTCTTCATTTTTAGGTTCGTTTTCGTTGCTTTTTGGTTCGTTTTTGTGTTCTTTTTTTTCTAGTTTGTTTATTTTGTTGATGATGTGGTCTAATTTCTTTTCTAAATCTTTATTATTGTTGCTGGGTTTATCTAAAAGTTCTTCAGGTATATTTTTGTAACTATTGAAACAATCTGATGTACAAGCTGCGACTTTATTTTCTTCCCCTACTTCAATATTAAAATATTCAGCCGCTTCTTCTCCATTTAGCCATGTTTCTTCATTGACTAATTCTTGTATAGTTTCAACATCTATGCCTTCTTTGAGATTTTCTTTGTAAACATTTATTATACCTTTTTCAATATCGTCTAGATCTTTTGCCATTTTTCTAAATTCATCTGCGTTATATCCTCCCCACAAATATTGCCATGGTTTATGAATCATCATAAAAGCATTGGAAGGTATAACAACTTTATCTCCAGCTAATGCAATCACACTAGCTATGCTTGCAGCCATACCATCTACATATACAGTCTTGTACCCTTTGTGTCTTTTTAGCATATTATATATTGCTAGACCAGCGAATACAGAACCGCCACCTGAATTAATAAAGATATCTAAGTCTTTTCCTTCTACATCTTTGAGAAAATCTTTTATTGCATCTGGATACTGATCCTCGTCCTGCCAAGCTCCCCACCAGTCAGAAACTATATCACCATAAAAATATAATTCTGCTTTATCTTCAGTTTGATTTTTAATCTCTATAGTTCCACCAGTCTTATGTTTTGATTTGAACTCTAATACTTTACTCACTTACTCACCACCTTTCTTTTTATAAGCAGCTCCAGCTTCTGTAATAGGTACCATGTTTCCATTTACTAATAATGCGTCACCACCTTCTGCGGATTCCATTTCTTCTCTAGCCCTTACTTCATTTGGCTTTAAGAATCCACCTTGAACTCCAATTCTATAAGCTTCGTATCTTGTTTTAATATCTGCTCTAGTAATTGCATCTACGTTAAATTTACAATAATAACCCTTGTTTAATTCACTGTCTAATAGTAATTTATAAGTCAATTCCTGTTCATACATAGTTAGAATTGCCATTAGTGTGTCTATATAGAATTGCCTTTGTTGTTCAGAAATATTTGTGTGAGTAGCTCTTTCTAAATCGTTTAATTGGTGCATTTTAATTCCAAATGCGGCAGCTATTTGTCTTATAGTTAATTCCGTATTTTCAAGAAACTGAGCGTCAGCCATACTTAATGATATAGGCTGAAATTGGTAACCTATAGGCAATAGACTAATTCTATGTGCGTTTTTAAGACCACTACTCATTTGCTCAAACTTATTCCTGAATGTCTCCTCTGCTTTTTGGTCCAAATCTCCTATATATTGAACAATGCCTTTAGTTTGCATACCATTTTGAAAGAATTTATTGATATATTCTTCTGATGATTTTCCATTCTGAACTAATGTCCTTAAATATGTCAAAGGAGTTATTCCGCTTACTCCATCTAAAGTAAAGCCTTTGAAGTGTAAAACTTCTTCAGGTCTTAATTTGACTTGTTTTCCATTATCTAAATTGACTACATACCACAATCTATTGCTAGTATTTAAAATACCTTTATCATCAATCCATATTTCTACCTTCTCTGATTTCATTGGCCATATTGCTTTTATTTTTCCTTTATTGTTATATTCGATATTTGCATATGAATTGCCATGAGTATTCCTTTGAGCTTCTAAGCAAGTAAAGAAGTTAAATGAACTCATGAAAGAATTTGGCCTAATCTTTAATATTGAATATAAATAATGGTCAGTAGCCTTTTTAATGCCATTTTGGTCTTGATAAATCTTTATAGGTAACTTTGCTACCGCTTCACTTAAAATCCTTATACAGGCGAATACTGTAGCTTCTTTTAAAGCATCTTTACCTCTTACATTGACTCCATCTATTTTTATTCCAAGCCATTCCAATAGTCTTTCATCAGCTATATCCATTGAGTCTGATTCGTTTTTTACTTCAAATCCTCTTCTAAATATCATTTATTCACCTCCTTTGGAGGATGTCTTGACAGGAATATTCCTATTCCAAACAAAACTATTCCCAAGACATATGTTCCTATGATTTTAGACAATAAAAAAGTAGCTATAACTATTAAAATTAAGCCACTTATAATGAAAATATCTTCAATGTATTTAAGTATTAAAATCACCCCCAAAGCTTGTCTAAAAAATCTGATTCAGCATATTTATTTATATCTATGCTAGTGTTGTTAATTAAATATAATTGGCTATAGCAAAATGTACTCGCTACTAATAAGTCAATTCTTTGTTTATTTTTATTCTCTTTATTTAACATAATATCTTCTGATCTACCTTTTTGAGTTGTAGCACAACTTACACACCAATCTAATAATTTGTTTTTTTGGTAAACCATATTTCCTTTATAGACATCATCTCTAAAAGCTTTTGTTGGTGGAGATAAGTTAGTATAAGTTTGTTTAATAAGTATTACTTCATAATCTTCTGCTAAAGATTCCATCATCTGCAAAGCGTTGTAAGGGTCAGAAACTATAGATTTTATTTTGCATTTATATTTATCTTCTATGTTTCTTATATACTCCTCTATTTTTGTATAGTTTATTGTAAAACCTTCATGTATCTCACAATAACCTTCTCTTTCGTATTGCCTATAATCAATTCTTTCTCTGCGCTGACCTAATGTAGCGGAGGGCAGAAATCCTTTAGAATGTAAATAATATTTCCCATCTTCTTTATACATTATTGAAACTGCTGTAAGGTCTGTACTAATAGACAAGTCAACCCCTACAACAACTTCTTTGCCTGTAAAATCAACTTTATCAGTATTGCATTTTTTCCACTCGTTTATGTCTAAATATTTTTCCTCTGAATTCTCTTGGACAAATACGTTACATGTTTTGGTTAAATACTCTTCTCTTTCACTAGGCTTTTCTATTGCTATTGCTCTGTCTTCCCTCATTGTATTATAATTTTCTTCTATTCTTAGAGGATTGGCTTGATACATACCATAATCGTCCCAAAGATGTTCTTTGTCCGCATAATATATTAAAGCGAATTGTCTTTCGTCATCAATTACTCCGTTGTAAACTTTTCTGATATAATCTAAATCCTCTTCCATGATAGAATTGTTTATTGCATAAGCTGTAGTAGTTCTAAATACTAATCCATTCAATACGTTTTTTTGTCCAGATTTCATAGCCCTAAAGTTACTGTTCTCTGTGAAGTTTGCATGCTCATCACTTACAAAAGCTTCTGCACGAATAGAGTTGTTTTTTCCCGCTTCACTCACCCTAGGTTCAAAGAAACATTTGGTTAGGTTGCAAGTGATTCTTCCTGTTTTAGTAGTAGATATTGTGAATCTACTTTTAATCAATGGACTTGCATTAATTATTTGTTCCATACTTTTCTTTATTTCTGCTGCCAATTCTTTGGTTAAGCATATGCTATAAAACTCACTATATTGTTGTGATATTAACATTAATAATATAAATACAATGCCTATTATAGCTGTCTTGGCATTTTTTCTTGCTATAAATAAAGTATCATCATTATATCTAAGCTTATCTGGATTATCTTTGAATCTCCACCCAAATATATTGGCAATAAAAAAGCATTGGAACGGTGCCAAATGCTCTAATACTTGTTTTCCTGCTACAAATCCAGTAGCAAAATTCATAAGTTTTAGCAAATCGTTGATTGTTTGCAACTTATCCTCGTCAAAGTAGAATTTAAAATCTTCTTGGTACTGTTTATTGTTATAATCATTTAAAAACCATTTACACTGCGTTTTTACTTCCCATGTAGTGATTTCCTTGCCTTCTACAACATCTTGCGCGTATTGCATAGCTCCATCTAGTAATATCATTACTTATCACCACGTAACACTCTTAATAGTGGATCTTCCTTTTCTTCTTTAGCTTGCATATTAATGTTTGCAAACTTAGCTCTACTTTGTGGAGAGAGCGACAACTCATTACAGCATCTAAAAAAATCCTTAGTGTATTTATCGAGGGCCAGTCTTAAATCTGTATCTGAAATTAATTTTGGATTTTCATTTATCATTATTTCGATAGTTCTAATTCTATCTAATGCCACTGCGCAAGTTGACAATATATATACATCTAGATTGCCTAGTATACCACTTTCTTTTAATTCCTTAACTATGCTTCTAAATATTTTCTTCTGTTCTTTAGTTAAATGCTTTGGAGGGGAAATTTTATCAGCTCCACCTTTTAGTTTTTCCTCCGCCTTTAATCTTATTTCTTTTTCTTCTTTAGTTAAATTTTTCGATATAACGTTTACTGATTTACAAGGTCTTGCCATTTCCTCACCTCCTAGATTTCATTTCGGGAATTTCATGAAAATGAGAGTGGGGATGGGGTATTCATATCTTTACTAAAAAATTATTAACCTCCCCCTACTCCTGCATGTCCTCACTCTCTTCACAATTACTGCAATCATAATCACATCCTAGTTGTCCATCTGTTATCTCTTCTACATCATCGCACCAACAGTTGCATAAGTTACACCACCTATTCATACTCTTCCCTCCACCTTTTCAATAAACTAAATAATAATTTCTGTGTACCTTCTTTATCCTTCTCATACATAGCATGTATAACATTATGATTGCTACTGGATAAAGGAAACAAATTATTTATATCTATTCTCTTATTCCAATTCTCCCTCAATTCTTCTATATGGTGAACTGTATCAGCATAAACAATTTCTCTTAAAATAAAAAAAGCATAAAGATCTAACCCTTTATACTTTCCTAATACATATGCTCTTGTTTTATTCCACTCTGGACTATTATAGAATGCAGTGGACTTCTTGTCTCTTATATATTTATCATAGTGCTTATTAGCTATAGCTCTCTCTTGTTGGTATATCTTTTCACATTCGTTGCAAAATGTTTGATTGTAATCTATTACTCTCCCGCATCTACATATTTTCTTTAAAGCCATCTACGTCACCCCTTTTATCCCATGAAAAAAGAGCCTTGGTAATGGCTCTTATCTGAATTTTTGTTCTAAATTAATTTTAAATTTTTTACTATGATATTTATTTCCTACTGCATCTGTAGCAAAGCAACGTAATGTTTTCTCGCCATTATAGTCATTTTTTCTTAACTCTTCAACCAGTTTGTCTCCAACAGTCCATGTAGTAAAACTATTTCCAGGCTCGACTATTTGAGGCATTTGTACGTATTTGTTTAAAAAGTATATATTCATGTCATTTGGAAGTTTTATGCCAATATTTGTTACTTTAATTTTATTTACACCTTTGTTGTTAAATGTTATGCTCGGATTTATTTCAAATTCATTTTCTTCAACCATTTTATGTCCTTGCATCATTCCTATAATATTTATAAATCCAAATTCTAATTTACCTATTGGTTTTTCTCTCATACATTGTCTTATAAAAGTTATAGTGGAAAGCACTGCACTATAAATAACTACAACTGCTGCTACAATATCTGTCCAGCCTGATTCTAAGCTTACTATATATTTATCCACATTACTCCCTCCCTTCTCTTGTCTACTTCTACAAGAAAAGAGAAAATCCTGTTATAATCGTGTTACATTATTCGACACAATTACTTAGATAAATGTCGATAAGTATTGGTTGTTTAATATATGTTGATGCTATAAAATCAAATTAGCGGCTACCTTAATAATGATTAAGAGGTGGTCTAATGATAAAATTTCTAACTATAATAAATATGATTTTAACTATAGTTGAAAAACTAAATGGCCTTTTAAAAAGGTCTAACCGTTAGACATGCTCTTATCGTTAATCCTTTCGTGAAAATCGGAACACTTTACAAGGTTTATAGGTAGCTGCTTTTATATGTCTAAATTCATTATCCCCACTTGGTTTGTTTCAATCTTCTTCCTTCTCTCCTATAGCTATCATGCTGCATAAGATTTTCTACTGTATCTCCAAGTTCTATTTCCTTCTTTGGCTTGTCTATCTTCTTGCTACACATCTTTGTTAGCTTTCTATATGTGTTTATATCTTTGTATCTTATTATCTCTCCTATGGTCATTTCCTTCACCTCCTTTTAAATATGTAAAAGGACATACCCAGTCCACTTAGGTATGCCCTTCTTAGGAGGTCTATTCTATCTAAAATAGTAATAGCCTTTTTGATAAATCCTTTTTAATTTTTTAAGACCTGTTAGCTAAGATTTCTTCCAATTCTAATTATATAACACCTAAAGTCAAAAATGGGGACATTATCGGGACATTATTTCCCTATTGCTTTATCTCCATTTATTCCTATTGCCATCTTCTCTATTGCACCTGTCCTTATTCTCTTACAATGTCTTTCTGAATACTTTACTTTATACCCTACTTGCCACCATTGAAGGCCTTCTATATATCTTTCTGTCACTACATCTCTTTCTATATCTGATAATCCTTCTAATGCCCTGTCTATTCCTTCTAGTGTGCTTTCTATTCTTCTAATGCTATGCTCTAAGTAATCTATTTTTTCACTTTTAGCTAGTGCTGTATCTTCTGTTATACTACTAAGTTTATGAGTTGGGCTTGTACTAATACCATCATAGCTTATTCCTGTCATTCCATCTTCTTCATTTTCTAAGTATTTTATCTCGTTTTTCATATTCTCTATAGATATTTTAAACATCTTATAGCTGTATAATAAGTATTCGGTTTCTTTGTAATATTTATCTTTTATTTTCATCTGTCATTCCTCCTTGTATATAACACCGTAAACGTGATATTTTTTCCCAAAGCTTTCCTTCCCTATTTTGCGTATCTCTGTATGGTGAATTCTGCATAGTTGTATCTTTCTTTTCAAGCTATCGTCCAATGTTCTCCTATCGTTCCCCATGCCTATTGCATCCCAATGATGTGTTTCTCCTTTTCTTCCGCATATTGCACATCTTTTGTACTTGATACATGACCATAGGTATCTGTCTATATCATCTGTCCTCTTGAGTGCTTCGTCTGTAAGTGGTATATCATTGGCTAGTATAAAGTCTATAAGGTATGTAATAAAATCCCTTGCGACTTCTATGCTACAATCTGATAATGAAAAATAATCTATTCCTTTTTCCATACAGAAATTGAACTTTAAAAACTCTTTGTAGTATTCAGGCCAATCTCCAAGATAGTTCGCTATGTCTTTTATTGTTGCGTATATTTTCTTTCTTTGGTCCGCTGTAATAGTTCTGTTATCATCTATTCTTATTTCACTATTTATTACGGATCCATTTCTATATCTGACAATTTCTTTCTGTATCTGCTCTCCAGGAACATGAACTATTAGATCTGTTCCTTTTTCTGTTTCTCTAATTCCTTTTATCTGTGAGAAGTATTGCATTTCTCTTCCCTCCTAAAATAAAAAGCCCAAGGAATAATCTCCCTGGACTTCTAGAGCCTCTAGCTTGTTATTTAGTTGTTGCGTATTTTGCTTGTAATGTACATTAATATTCTACTGGTATCAATTCCCCACAATTAGGGCATGTTTTATTTAACCAATAGTTTTTAGAAAAGCTCCATTTTCCTATTTCATTTAAATCTTCACTTTGTACTGGTGCTATCTGGTATAGGATAAAAATTTCTATAAAATCTATTATATTTCTTGTGTTTGTATATTGCTCTATCTCCTGTTTCAAATGTCTTGCCTATAGCATTTTTTATCTGATAAGATTGTAATCTTAAATAATACATCTTTATTCTCCTTTCCTCCCTATCCTGTAGGCGTGGATCTCTTTACACTTTGGACACTTCATTTCTATTTCTGCTTCTGCTTCTGTATTTGTTGGTACTTTCCCTAATAACTTTCCGCACCCTATGCATCTTATTTCTATTCTGTCTTCCATAGCTGTTCCTCCTAAAACATTTTTAATTGCGTGTCTTCCCACATTTCTCTATACTTCTTGCAATACCCTATGCCATCTCCACTGAATTCTGTTTCGCACCTATGACACATACATTTTTCTTTATTTATCCCAAATTCTTTTTCACACTGTATACATACACAATCTTTACAATTTCTCATCTAGCTCACCATCTCGTAAAGTTTTTGTTTTGTTGTAGTTGGTATCATTTCCCCTATAGCCGCTATACATTTCTCTTGCTCGTATATTTTCATAGCCTTTCTAGTGTAAGATTTAAACAGATCCATGTCTCCGTTCAAATATCTTATAACCGCCCTTGTGCAATATTCTATAGTTTCAAACATTCTTTATTCCACCTCCAACAACTTGGAATTGTCATAAATATTGTCTATGATTTCTACGTCTTCGGTGATAAACATTCTCCCTGGTATATGAATATTTTCTAGTTTAAAACACCCATCATCAAAGATTACTTTCCATAGCATATTCTCTTCGTCTTTGTAAATATCTCCTTCGTATATTTCTTTGCCATTTTTATCTTTAAACCCTGTGTCCTCACCTAATGTATTTGGATCTATTAATATCATTTCAACTGGTCTTGGCATATTCCAATCAGCGAATCCAGTTTTTATAATGTAGTGTTGAGACTTTTCGTTAGAATCTCCTATACATTGTAAAGGTGGATTATGTTTGTAGTAATAACCATAGGTCCACTCACCATTATCAGCTCTTTTCCCTCTAAACTTAATCTCTCTCACTTTTCTAAACCTCCTTATAGGAGAGGGTAGCTTGTACTACCCTCATATTTAATTAATAAATTTGCATTAAGCATATACTGCAAGAACAACCAAGGCATTCTTTACTTTTCCCTTCCAAATCCATTTCTTCGCATTCTTCCATGTCTTTTTCCATAGCTTTTGATATCTTGATAACTTTATAACCTCTTTTTTCTAGTTCGGTTATCATTCTTAAAGTTTCAGCATCCATTTTAATTCCTCCAATTTAATTAAGATATAATCTCGTATCTGCTTTCTATTTCCTTTAAATTCTCAACTAAATGTTCCTTAATTCTTCTCATTGCCCAATTTTTCCACGCTCCACCATCTGCTTCAAATAATGCCGCTTCTGGACCACTTCTCATCCTGAATATAAACTTAGATTCTACTTGTTCTATTTCTGGGAATGTCCTATATGGTGCCAATGTTGCTGGATTAGGTACTTTTGCATCCGCTACACTTGCTACTCCTGTTTTTATTGTTGCTTGTTGCGATATTCCATCATCCCCTGTATCTTTTACCGCTTCGTCCCTTATTAGCCCTGTAAACTTTAACAATAGTTTCTTGTCTTCATTATCAGCAAATCCTGATTGTAACATGATATTAAATCTTTCAGTATCTATGAATCTGTCATAAATTATATTGTCAGGCAATATAGCCACTGCCCTTAATATCTCTTGTCTATTTCTATCTGTATCTAGAGGTGAAAGTATTTTTACTTCTCTAGGACTTACGACTTGGATTAATAATTTCCCTTCAATTCCATCTATGTTAGCCTTCATGAAGTCTACAATGCTTGTTAAATTAGATACTTTCAAAGTTTCTATTTGTGGTAGTTCTACTCTTTCTAATTTAGTCTTAGAAAACAACCCCTTTTCAGTTTCCACTAAAACATCTTCCTCGTAACCTAAACCTACCAAATATTCTAAAGCTTCTTTATTTAACATAATTCATTCCTCCTAAATTTTATTATTTTATAAGCTTAATTCCTTTAATATCTACTTCATCTTCCTCATCATCTGACAATATTTCTCCTGTCTCTTCATCTACTCTAAGATACTGCTGTCCTTTAAGTTGGTTCTTATACTCACTTGCAATTATTCCACCATTACCGTCTCTATCTATTATTATTTTTGTAGCTACTGGTGTATTTGGTACTAATTTAGTTTTTACTGTTATTCCTACTACACTTAATTCTCTGTCCTGGTCTGGATCAAATGTTAATTCTACTGTCATTTTTCTTTTCTTTGTCGCTTCTGTGTTTGGATCTGCTATGTTTTCTAGCACCTCCTTTAAGCCTACATTGAATTTCTCTGCTAATGCTCCACCTGCAAACTTCTCTAAATTAATCATATTGTCCATTTAAATTACCTCCTTTAATCCTTCTAAATAGTCTAATATTATTCCATCTCTAGATTTCAGTTGTTTGCAATTACACTCAAATTCCCTAATTGGTATACTTCCGAATCCTTTTTTGCCCCTATTCTCTTGATACTGTTTCCAGTACCAGTCTAGTGTTGTCCAATCAAGCCTATATATCAAATTTAACTTAGTGAAATAAATTAGTAAAAATGCTATTCCTCCATATTCATCCCATTCTTTCATGAACTTAATTTGATGTGGTTGTATATTGTTTAGTGGAAATCTTGTTTCTTCTCTAGTTTCTTTTGCATCAAAAGCTATAGGTATTGAATCATATACTCCTATATAGTCTAGTGTGCTTTTTTCCTCATAGTATGCTGATACTATCTTTTTACCTCGCCTAATTGGCTTCATTGGTGTTGCTATTTTCTGTACTAATGCTATTCCTTTCCTTTTGTAGGTTGTGTTAGCTAAGTTAATTATTTCTTCAAATCCGTCTCCCTTATGGTATCCCAATTACCTTCACTCCTTATCCTTTCAATATTCTGCTTATCATGTAAGTTTTTAACAATGTTCCGTTCAACAACTTCTTCCATAGCTTTTTCCCTATCAACATTTTCTATCACTTCCTATCTGCTCTAACTTCTCATGTAAAATACCTAATTCCATCTCAGCCCCATAAATATCTAATACGGTTTTTTCTATATCATCAGCTGTATATGCATAGTCAAGTTTTTGTTCTGCTGCAGCTAGATCCGTTTGAACTTTTTCAATTTTATTTTTATACGTTAGTTCTTCTAGTTCTAAAGCTCCTTTAGTAGCTTGTCTAATGCTCATTCCCCTTTCTAGTGCCATTTCTTCAATCCCATGTACCAACTCCGTTTGATATACGTTTAACCCCATCTCCCTACTCCTTTCATTCTCTGTACTGCTCCTACAACGTAATCAGTGTATACATTTTCTTCCCTATCACTTGTTTTATAATTATATTTCCAATTTTTATACTTTTCGCATTGACTATGACAATATAATCTTCTTTGCTTACAGTCCTTACAAGGTGCATTCATTTCCAGTTCAGCTCCTTTAAGATTTTATAAATATGATGAATACTTAGCCCTGTTTCATTTGATATCTCTCTCGTTGTGTACTCAGCTAGGTACATGTTCTTAACTTTTTCTATCAGTTCTTCTGGATATGTCATGTTATCCCTCCTTATGTGAAATTCTCCTGTTGTTTTCTATCTTCTCTAATTGCATATTGAAAAAAGAACGTTGAATATTTTTCGCCAACTTTACGTTAAAGTCACTTACATATTGTTTTTTTATTTCGAATCCATATGATTTACGTCCTAGCTGTTCAGCTGCAAATAATGTTATTCCACTACCTGCACATGGATCTATTACTACATCACCTATGTCTGTAAATATACTTATTAAGTTGCTTATTACATGTATACTTTTCTGTGTTGGGTGTATTTTGGGTGTTTCTGTATCTCTTTTGTAATCCATACAATTAAATATCATTTTTCCGTTGTTGTTGAACTTCGGCAATTTGTCTCTATATAAAAGCACTGCATACTCACAATTACCTACAACTTTCATGTTTGCTTTTAATACTTGCGGTGAATAATTCTTCCTAAACACTAAATTAATATAGTGATTAAACCCATATTCTTTAGCTTTTTCTATTAGCATAAATTGCTGCTCAAATTCACAAAATACTATCATGCAACCTGCTTGTCCTTTTTCTTTTGGTTCTTTCTTTAACATGGTATTCACAAAATGCATAAATTCTGAAATTCTAAAATCACTGTCCGTATCAAAGAATTGTTTCTTTGCGTATTCACTTTCTCCGTTTTTATTATCACCATCTTTATACCATTGAGGGTTACTTGCATATGCATTTTCTCCAATGTTGTAAGGTATGTCAGCTATTATGAGCTGCGCTTTTGGAATATTGTATCTTTTGTAATTCTGAAAATGGTCATGATAAAGTTTCAATTTATCCCTCCTTACTTCAACAGTTTCTTAACTATTTCTTCTTTTTCTCTAGCTGAACCTATTCTCCTTGACTGTCCTTGTACCTGTATCGGGTAACACATTTCTACAATCCTGTCATATGTTCTAGATACACCATCCTCTCCAGTAAGCTTTTCTTTCAAGCCTTCTCTACTCAAATTCGTTGTAATTATGCAAGGTTTCTTGTCTCTGTATCTCGAATCGATTATTTCGTATACTTTTTCTTTTGCCCAATCTGTATTGTTTTCTGCTCCTAGATCATCTAATATCAATAGGCTTGCATTTTTAAGGCTTCTAATAATCTCTGTTTCTCCATCTCTTCCCCAACTCTTGTAAGTTTCCTTTATTTTACCTAGTAGCCCAATACTAGATATAGCTATTACTGGTACCATCTCGCTTAGTAATTCGTTTGCTATACAGAAAGCTAAGAAAGTTTTTCCTGTTCCAGGAGATCCATATAAAAGTAATCCCATATTATTTTCTTTCATCTCTTGCCAATTCTCGCAGTAGTTTTTTCCCAGCTTATACATTCCTTTATTTTGGCTGTCTATTTCAAAGTTTTGGAATGTGCAACTTTCAAATTGTTTTCCCATAAGTGAATGGCTTCTTAGTCTTTCTAATCTTAATATCTTTTGTTTCCGTTCATCTAGTTCTTTCAGCTTGTCTCTTTCTTCTGCTTCACATTTACATAAACAAGGTACTTTTCTTTCTTCTCCTCCTATCGTTAGAATGAATTCTTTGTTACCTCCACATTTAGGGCAAGTTTTCAGCTTATATTGTGATTCCAATGTCCGCGTACTGCCCAAGGCTACTTTCGTTGTTTCTGCTATTCGTTCCATCTGGTCCACCCCCTAATTTCATGCCACCATCTTTATTCCAATTTTGAAGTATTCCTTCTACGTAGCTTTTTGTGAGTTTTCCTTTCTTCTCAGCTACTAAGAAAGCATTTTTACACCATTGGAAACCATATTCTTCCTTAATGCTATTTATCCAACTAGGAGTAAGTCCGTTCACTTTAAAACCACACTTCTGATATAGCTGTGCTAATTCTTTAAATTCTTTATCAATATCTTCTTCACAATTACTACTATTATTGTTGTAGTTGTTTTTATTTGAACTGTTATTATTAATATTGTTATTATTAAGACTGTTATTATTACTGGGGTCGTTTTGAACATGTTCAATTTGAATAGGTTCATTTTGAATATGTTCATTTTGACTACATTCAAAATCTAATTCCATATTCAATTTATATAAATTGCTATCTCTCCTATTTCCATTTCTTCTAGGAATTATAGTAATATATCCCTTATCTTCTAATGGCTTAACATGTTTATAAAATCTTTTCTTTCCTATTCCTAAATGGTGCGTAATAGTTTCTACACTAGGAAAAGCGCTTGTCCCATTTCCACAAAACGAAGAAATATAACAATATATAGCTTTTGATTCTATGCTTAAATCCTTATCTAACATAATCAGCTTTGGAGCTAAACCGTATCCTTTTTCCAATACACCTGTTAATTTAGCATGATTTTTCATATACCCACCTCTTCTTTTACTTCTATATGGACCAGGGGCAAAGCCCCTAGCCTACTTCTCTTTCTTCTGACAATTCATACACAACACTCTGCCAAACTTTTGCTTTGAGTATGAAGCTACATTTTGATTTATTACCGTTCCACAACTACTGCAGTATAGTTTTACCTCTCCATCTGTCTTTGGATTGTTCACTGGTTTGCTTGGCTTGTCCTTTGCCTTCCCATGCGTATTTGTATAGTCGCTATCTTTTGTATCATCTATTGCAAAAAGTCCATTTAAGGCATATTTCCTTGCGTAACTGCTTGTACTACCTGTCACCTGTGCTAAATCCATTCCCTTCTTAGATTCATCTTCCCTTGCGTAAGCTGTTGTTTCTATGCACATATCCTTTTCTATGTCTGCTAATGTAGCTGTAGCTTTTACATAATATCTATCTCCTATTTGCACTATTTCGTCACTTATCGTTAATGTAGCTTTATATTCAGTTAGCAAAGGTTTTAATCCTTCCAAGATATCCTCACAACTTCTATAATTATAATTTCCAAAGCTATTGTATTGATTTTTAGGTACTTTTAGTTCAGCTTGTATGGATAACAACTTTTCAGCCAATGCAGCCATCTATTCCACCACCTTAATATTTATAGTCTCGGGTCTTTCTTCTATAGTTACACCTTCTATAACTTCTCCAGTTTCACTACTCGCTACTTTGCCATCACCTATCGCTATAAATCCATCTTCATCTTTTACTGCTTTTTTAAAGTCTGTCTTATTTATTTCTTTTTTAACTCGTACCAGTTCTGGCTTATAATGTTCTAGCCATTCAACTAATTTTTCATCATCATAATTCCACTTAGGTTGTTGCTTTCTAGTCGATACCTTTCCGTAAGGCGTAGATATTTTATATTTAGGATCCTTCTTCTTCATTTCTGCGAAGTATTCAATTATAAGTCCTTGAAAAAATTCTATTGAGTTTCTAGCTGTTTCATTTTCTTTTTTTCTCCATATTTCTATTCTTTCTAATTCCTTATCTGCCAGTTCATTTGTTTGATTTATTTCACTTTGGAATGCCTTTATTTTTCTAAAAGCCCAATTAACCTGCTCTACATCTTGAATCTTGAATCTCTCTTTTTCTTCTTCCTCAATATTCTCCACTTCCATTATTTCCATCTCAGTCATTTTATCCATTATTCATCTTCTCCTTTTTTAAATTTTCAACAATCAGTTTCTTGTTTATTTCAACTGCCAGTAATTTAGCCCCACACTGGCAGTTGTATAATTGATTCTTCTTAATCTTTACTCCTCTACCACACTTTGGACACCTCATATAGCCACTTCCTCAAATTCATTTAATTTTAGTTCCGTAACCCTTTTGAAAATCCTATATTCCAAGCCTTTAGGAATCCTTGTATGTCTCCTAAGTTCTCTAACAGATTCCTGTCCTTCTATAACTGCTTGTCTCATGCAATCCTCATCTATTTGACATATTTCATTGAATATAAGTGTGAGGGCTTGTACATCAGCTATAGATATTTCTTCTTCTACAACTACTACATTGTCTCTATATCCTCTTTTAAGTGCTTCTCTATACGTCTGCTCTGTAATCACTTCCCATTCTATACATCCATCACTATCGTTTGTAAAAGCCTTTTGTTTCATGTAGAAAACTTGTCCTTCTACTAAGAATTGATAATATCTACTCCATCTAAGCCTAAAACTTCTATGTCTTCTCATTGAAATTCTCCTTTCCAATGTGATATACTTATCTAAATAGTTAATTTTAGTTGACCTTTTCAGACTGCCATCTGAACTGGTCTTTTTTTAACCTTTTTATCATTGCTGCAGTTTCTTTCCTTATATTCTCCTTTTCTCTTCTTGCTTTTGCTTTATACTGCCTGTCCTTCTTAGACAATTTTGCACCTCCTTGATTTTTTTAATTCTTTTAATTCTTCATATGGTGTATGCCTTGTAATTCTGTGATGTATCGCTGAATAACCTATTCCATATATTTCTTCTAATTCTCTAAACGTTACTCCCTCTAACAAATGTAGCCTAACCATATCCCATGTATCTTTTTCTGTTAGTTCGTACTTTTTGCCCTCCAATACTGCAAAAGCTTGTTCGGGTATAGCTATATCATCTCGAAGAATTGCTACACACAAAGCTGATATATTTTCTCTTAAATCTATAGAAGTTTCTTGCAACTTGTCCACCTCCTATTCGATATAAAATTCACTTGTTAATAAGATTTCTGCTACATGTTGAGAATTATAATCTGCTATCAATCTATACATCAAAGTACCTAATGTACTATTCTCTACTATGTTTCTTTTTTTATTTTCCATGTGAATTCTTGTAGTATTATCTTCTTTTGCTTTTTCCAATACTTCCATAAACGTTACTGGTTCCTTAACTTCTTTCCAATCATCATTTGTGTTTAAATTCATATATCCACTTTCCCAATTCAATGTTCCATCTTCCGTTATTGCTATTGTTAGACCATCTGATTTTCTTTTAAATCTTTTACCTGTATGTTGCATTATTTCCCATGTTTTCACTACAATTCCTCCTTTACATAGTCTCTAACTAAACAAACAATATAAGCTGCCGCAAGTACAAACCCAACTATTGGCGACCATATACTACAAACAAAACCTCCCACTACATCACCTCCCCTACATCACCACGGAACCTATGTCCAACTGCTAGTGTGTTTCTAGCTCCTATTACTGTAGTATCTGTCCCAACTACTTTAGTTGGCCTAATCTCCTTTTGAAATAAAAACTCTTCCACATAACTCCAACAAAATTCTCCAACTCTGTAACATACCGTCAAAACCTTCTTAATCATCTAATTTACCTCCCCTACAAGCATTGAATCTAACAATATTTTGCAATTATATGCCGCAGATTTAAACCCTATCTGCACTCCGCTATCTAAACCTTTTACAAAGTCATCTTTATCTTTTTTCTCCAACTTTTTATACTTTACTATTTGTTTCTCATAAAAACTTTTATTGCTTAATATACGTTTTGCAACTTGATTTTTGCTTAATAATTCCTCTGCTTTCTTATTCATCTATTTGCACCTCCTTCCTAATTCTTCAGTTATCTGTATTAATGCGTCGATTACTATGTTTTCATCTCGCAAATCTTGCTTATACCATCCTTCCTTTATTGTTTTAGACAAACCAACTAATTCATTGTTGCTAAGTCCTTGTAATTCTATCTCCCTTAATGTTTTCTCTTCCTTTGATTCGCAATTCGTAAGCTTCATTAGATTACCTCCCTTTTATTTCTGTCTAACCATCTGTCTAGATACTCTTTCTTATATAGGTAGCTAGATCCATTTGCTACATACTCTATATTTCCTATCCTAGTCAGTCTTAGAATTGTGTCATATCCAATCCTAAGATATTCAGCTGCTTCCCTTGCGTTAAATACATTCTGATTAATCTTTCTAACTCTCTCGTTAAGTTCTTTGATGTTTTCGTTTAATTCCTTCAATAATGTTTCGTCCATATCCATCCTCCTATGCTTCCTTCAATTCTGTTAGCTTGTTGATAAAGTATACCTGACCTTTTCCAGTTACTTTACTCGTTTTAGATATACTTACATGGCCATCTGAATGAGTGATAGAAGTTTCTTTTACTTCAAATAACCCTAGATCCATAGAATATTGAGTTGGCATATTGTAGTCAG
The DNA here is from genome assembly GCF_900155565.1 of Anaerosalibacter sp. Marseille-P3206. Lineage (NCBI taxonomy): Bacteria > Bacillati > Bacillota > Tissierellia > Tissierellales > Sporanaerobacteraceae > Anaerosalibacter > Anaerosalibacter sp. Marseille-P3206. Next base: position 1,842,193 of record NZ_FUHM01000002.1, on the reverse strand, counting down.
TTCCTTTCCTTCTTATTAGGTATCCATTATCCCTTAGCCATTTAAACAATCTATTCTGTCCTGTATCTATTCCATTTTGTCTCAGTAACTTTGCTAACTCTCCTACTAAAATAGAAGTATGTGAAGCTGTTACTGCATCTGCAAAAATAACTTTTGGTTTCTGTTCTTCTATTTGCTTTTCCGCTCTTCGCCTTGCCAGTTGCTCTTCTTTTAAAGTAGTTGCAAGTTTGATTATCGTGTCTGGATCTGTTAGAACTTCTTCTATTTTTTCATCAGTTAAATAAGCTCCATGCTTTCTTATAGTCGGCAACACATCTTTTGTAACCCACCTTTTGAATTTTTTAGCTGTTGGCATTTCTGAACCTAGAACCAAGGCATAAAAACCACTTTCGTTTATAATTGTCATATCTCTGTTTTGAGTACCGTCATGTATTTTTGTAACAACTCTATCTTCTGGATCTACATGTCTTTGTATATCTCTACTACCATTTTGGTACCCCAGCTTTTCAGTGATGTCTTTTCCTACTAGCCAAGGCTCACTGTTAATTTCAATTACTCTTATTTCTCCAAACTCATTGTTTTTAAAAACTTGTAAATTGTTATTCAATTCTCATTCCTCCTTTGAACTCGTCCCGTTCATGTGGTAGAATTTACCGTGAAAGGGGGTGTGACTATGTCTACTAGGCTTTTTGTACAAACTTTAATTCAAAATCTTTATCCAAATCTTAACGTACGTGTTTGGCAGCCACCAAACAAATATTCTGAAATCAATATTTATCTTGGAGATAGTGAAGAATTTTTAAATAAAGATACTATATCTTCTATAAAAAAGCTTCTTCCATGTCATTTGGAATATAACTTTAAAATTTATCATCAATTAAACCAAGATAAGGTTCCGCCAGAACCAAAACTTCCACCTTTGGTAGAACGACTTGCGATGTCTGATGGTGGTAATAAAGAAGCTATCAAACTAAAAATCGAAAAAGGCTTACCTGATTTAGTGCCTTTTGTACTTCATGTTGCTGTACCAGAAAACATAATTGGTATAGAAACTAAAAACAAATTCACTGATGAAGAACTAGTTAAATTGCAAATATATGCTCAAGAATTAGCTCCGCTTGGAACTTGGATCAAAGTTTTCTGCAAAAAGTAACTTTTGCACCTAATGGTTTGTTGGTATTAATCCATTCTTTAAACTCTTTATATTTTGCATCGGATTTACATTCTATTTTTATCAATATATGCCCTGGAGATTGCAGCTTTATATCTACATTATTAATGCCAGCAATCTCCTTGGCCTTTTCTTCAATCATCTTTCTAGAGAAAATAGATGCCTCCACATTCACCCTCCTTTCTACGCAGTTTGTCTTTTGTTTTTTCTATTAGCTTCTGAAACCAATCTCATTCCTGTCAGGGTCGCAAAAGCTAATTCTTTTGTTTTTTCATCTAAAGAGCTAACTGTTTCTAATAATAATTGTGCTTCTTTTACTGTTATTTTTTTCTCTGCCACATTCTCGCCTCCCTTTGTTTTATTGGCTATGACAATATTATATTTAACTTTGCCAAGTTTGTCAACACTTTTTTCTTGACTTTGCCAAGTTTTTTTAGTAAAATGTATTCAGAAAGACAATAAAAGAAGGTGGAGGCATGAGATAATGAACAATAGAGTGTTGCAGTTAAGAAAAGAATTAGAATTAAGCCAAGAGAAATTTGGCAAAAGATTAGGTGTTACTGGAGCTGGAATATCAAAAATAGAAAGCGGAGATAGAAACCTTACGGATCAAATGATAAAAGCTATTTGTAGAGAATACTATGTAAACGAAGAATGGCTTCTAGAAGGAAAAGGAGAGATGTTCAGAACGCAAGATGACTTATTGAAGGTTATAGCGGATAATTTAGGGAACATGGACCCTATGGAAGAAAGATTTCTAATCGAATACTTTAAATTACCTGAAGAACATAGAAAAATATTTATGGATTTTTTAACTAAAATAGCAAAAGAATGACCTGTTTAGAGATCATTCTTTCTTTTTAGTTGTTTTACCTTCTCTATTTAAAAGCGACTTCGCAAATGAAAGGAGTATCAATAATTCTGGTAATAATAATTGTTCAACAACCTCATCCAGTTCTGTTTTAATGTTTTCTTTCATATGTATCCCCCTTTTACAAACTAACGTTCAGAACAAACGTTCCAATATTATTATACACGCTTTTTTAAAAAAATCAAACAGGAAAACTTTTTCCTTGTATATATAATTGTAACATAAATAATATAACTAGCAGTTATATTTCCGACATTTTTCGACATTACCACATTTTGTTCGTTGAATATTGAGATAGCTTTCGACATAATTAAAGAAAAATAGTCGGAAGTGATGGTTTAGTTGAAAGGTTTGAGAGCAAAAAGAGGGTATACACAAAAACAATTAGGAGAACGAATTGGCATTAGCCAAGTTTATATAAGTAGAATAGAAAATGGAGACATAGATGGATTGACTATAGGAAAACTAATTAGGATAGCAAAAGTTTTAAAAGTAACACCTGCGTATTTTTTAAAAAAATTATTAAAAGCAAAGGAGGATAAAGATGTCAGTAACAAAAGTTGATAAAAATAAATACAGAATATTTGTTTCTGATGGATTTAATTTGGACGGCTCCAGAAGAAGATTTTCAAAAACTGTTACTACAGATCTAAAAGGTAGAGATTTAGAAAAGTTTTTAATGTTAGCTGAATTTGATTTTGAAGATGAAGTAAAGAAGAAGGATCCTAAGTTTCAGAAACTAGCTAAGGGATCCTTTGAAGCATACTCTATTTGGTGGTTAGACTATAAAGAAATAGCACCTAAAACCAAAGAAGAATATAAAAAATTACTAGATACAAGGATATTAAAATTGATAGGCAATAAAACACTAGATAGCCTTACTACTGGAGACATGATAGATCTGATGAAAATAATAAAAGAATCTCCAGCAAAAACTGAAACAGGCAAATTATCCATTAATTCAGTTAAGCACTACCACACACTTTTGAAAGCAATGTTTAATGATGCTGTAACGCTAAAGATTATTGCAGATAATCCTATGGACAATGTTCCTATAAAGGCACCTAAGGCAAAGCTGAAAGATAATTACTATGATATAGGAGATGTAAATAAAATGCTTAATTGCCTTACTGGAGAACCTACAAAGTATCGGCTAATAATATTACTTGCTGTTACAACAGGCGCAAGGCTGGGTGAAATAACGGGCTTACAATGGAAACATATTGACCTAGACAATAAAGAAATAAAAATAGAACAGGCTAACTCATATACAAAAGAGAAAGGATCATTCATCAAATCTACCAAAAATACTCATTCAGAAAGAGTAATAGCTTTTCCAGCATTTTTAGTTGATTTAATAGAAGAACATAGAGAAGATGAGTCATTAAAAAAAGAACTGCTGGGTGAAGATTGGTATTATGGCAAGGATAACAAAGATGAAAACGATTTTGTATTTACTCAAGAAAATGGAAGCATTATTTTTGTTAGCACTCCTTCAAAGTGGTTTAATAAATTCATTAAGAGAAACAATCTAAAACACATCACCTTCCATGGGCTAAGACATACCAACACTACAATACTGATAAATAACAACATAGATATAGTAAGTATTTCCCATTCTCTTGGCCATGCAAAAACTTCCACAACTACAGATTTTTATGCTCATGCTTTAGAGTCTGTAGAAAGAAAAATGGCAGACACATTTAACGATATTTTGAAAAGTGGCACGGAAAGTGGCACGAATCCACCGAAATTAAAGATAGTTAAGTAAAAATAAAAACCCTGTAACCGTTATGATTACAGGGTTTTTTCTTGGCGCACCCTGAGGGACTCGAACCCCCGACCAACTGATTCGAAGTCAGCGACTCTATCCAACTGAGCTAAGGGTGCACTTTTTTATTTACAATATATATTATATCCTATAATATTGAATTTAACTAGGACTTATTTTAATATTGCTTATTTGTACTCTGTTTAAAAATCTAATAGGAAGTACACTATTTCCAAGTCCACTGTCTATATACATAACTCCATTTTCTAACTCAAATATTCCCTTATCATACTTAGGGAAATAACCTTGACCTGGAGCTATTATAGGTCCTATTATTGGAAGTCTTACTTGACCACCATGGGTATGACCTGCAAGTATTAGATCTTCTAATCCTCTAGTATAATATAGTGGTCTATTTGGAGAATGTGATAGAAGTATAGTATAGTTTTTTTCATTTAAGCCTTGTAATGCTTTTTCATAATCAGATTTATCTAAATAGAAATCTACTCCTGAAATATTTATTTCATCTTTATTTAATTTTACACATACATTTTCATTATTTAAAACATTAACACCTATTTTTTCAAGATTATTGACAAATTCTTCTCCTTTAATATTTCTATGTTCATGATTTCCCCATACGAAATATATATTATCATTGATATTTGTTAATTCCTCTATTAATTCTAAAGTATATCTAGTATCTTCTGTCTTAGCATCTATTATATCTCCTGTTAGAAAAATAAAATCAGGATTGATATTTCCAATTTCTTCAATCAGTTTTTTTCTGTTTATATGTCTATTGTCATGAAAATCTGTTATTTGAACTATATTTATATCTTCAGTTAATTTATCATTATATAAAACAACATTATTTATTTTGAAACATTTTATTTCAATGATGAAATACATAAATAAAATTGATATTAATAAAATAAATATTATTATCTTTGTTTTCATGATAATTTCCCTTTCAAGATATATTGGTATAAAAAAAAATTGGCCTGAGCCAATTTTTGTTTTGGTGCGGGAAAGAGGACTTGAACCCCCACGTCAAAGACACTAGATCCTAAGTCTAGCGCGTCTGCCAATTCCGCCATTCCCGCATATTGGTGACCTATCGGCGACTCGAACGCCGGACACCCTGATTAAAAGTCAGGTGCTCTACCGCCTGAGCTAATAGGTCATGTATGGGGTGAATAGTGGGATTCGAACCCACGACCTCCAGAGCCACAATCTGGCGCCCTAACCAACTAGGCCATATCCACCATGCATAAAAGTGGTGCACCTAGGAGGATTCGAACCCCCGGCACACGGATTAGAAGTCCGTTGCTCTATCCAACTGAGCTATAGGTGCACGGTTCCTGAAGCTCTAAAGACTCATATATATGTCATACAAACTTGACACTGGAGCGGGTGAAGGGAATCGAACCCTCGTAGCTGGCTTGGGAAGCCAGTGCTCTACCACTGAGCTACACCCGCAGAAACTTCGAGTTAACTTCCAAGCAGCTTCCGCTAACAATTTAAAATTATAGCAGATACAAAATACAATGTCAATAGCTTTTTTTAAAATTCTATAACTTTTGCTTTAATTTTTTCGCCTATATCAATTATCCCGAAGCTATAATCACTTGAACCCCTTGGTAAAGTAGGGCTCCCTGGATTCATTACTATTATACCATACTTTTCACTTTCTATAAATGGAATATGTGTATGACCAAACAAAACCATATCCGCCTCAACTTCCTCAGCTTTATATAAAAGCCTTGTAAGATCGTATTTTACATTATACTTGTTTCCGTGAGTTATAAAAATATTTTTATCTTTTATCTTTAACAATTTTTCAGATTCGATATCATTTGATACAAAATCACAATTACCTCTTATAACAACTGTATCAACTTTCATCTCTTTTTCTATTTGATAAGCATCTTCTACATTGTCACCTAAATGTATTATTAAATCTGGTTTTTCTAGTTTTTTGGCGTATCTAACGAATTCATTTATTCTGCCATGAGTATCACTTACTACAAATATCCTCACTACAATCATCCTCTAATAGCTTTTTAATCTGTTTTTTTAGTTCTTCCATTGCCCTTGCCCTATGACTAATTTTATTCTTTATTTCCTCACCTAATTCTGCAAAAGTTTTTCCATAGCCATCTACAATAAATAATGGATCATATCCAAAACCCTTTTCTCCCTTTGGCTCAAACCCAATCTTACCTTTGCACTCACCATATACAGTTGTTACAGTTTTATCCTCAGAAACTATTGCAATAACAGTTTTAAAATCAGCTGTCCTCTCTTCAATAGGAACTCCTTTTAGTTCTTTGAGTAGCTTATTGTTATTATCTTCATAAGTAGCATCTTCTCCAGAATACCTAGAAGAATAAACTCCTGGTCTACCATCTAGCTTATCAACAAATAATCCTGTATCATCTGCAATTACAATACCATCTGTTTTTTCTGCTATTGCCAAAGCCTTTTTTATAGCATTTTCTTCTAAAGTTTCTCCATCTTCATCAACTTCTAAATCTTTCAATCCTATATCTTCTTTTGAATAAATTTCAATAGGTAGTCCTTCTAAAATATCTTTTATTTCTGCTATCTTGTGAATATTTCCAGTTGATAGAACAAGTTTCCTATTCATCATCTGATTTCCCCTCTACATCTATTTTTCTGCCTACTAATTCTCCAATCTCACCTAGTGTTTCTTTTTGTATAGATATTATCTTTTCATTTCCACTTTGCGCTAATGATATTAGTTTATTTAATTCTTCTAAAGAAAAAGTGCTTTCTTCACCTGTCCCTTGTATTTCGACAAATCTTCCATTGTCCGTCATGACAATATTCATATCTACTTCTGCCTTATAGTCTTCTTCATAGCATAGATCTAATATAGGAACACCACCTACTATTCCTACACTAACAGCTGATATAAAATTTGACACTGGTATATATGGGATATCTCCTCTTGTATACAATTTATTTAAAGCATCTATAAGTGCCACAAAAGCTCCAGTAATAGAAGCTGTTCTAGTCCCTCCATCTGCTTGAATTACATCACAATCAATCCAAATAGTTCTTTCTCCTATAACACTTAAGTCTACAACTGATCTTAAAGATCTGCCAATAAGTCTTTGAATTTCTTGAGACCTTCCCTCTACCTTTCCCCTTGAAGAATCCCTTACTTTTCTATTAATAGTTGATCCTGGCAACATAGAGTACTCAGAAGTTATCCATCCTGTATTAGAGCCTTTCAAAAAAGGTGGAATTCTATCATCTATCATAGCAGTACATATTACTTTTGTCTCCCCCATTTCCATGAGAACTGATCCATCAGGATGCTTTAAATAATTCCTAGTAATATTAATTTTCCTAAGTTCATCATACTGTCTTCCTTCTATTCTGTCCATATTAATACATCTCCCTACATATTCTTTAACTTTATAATAACAGAAAGCGACTTCTTTTTCTATATTATGTTGATTAATTAAAATATTATACCAAAAAACTAGTGAGTCAAGGGACCGTCCCTTGACTCACTTTATAGCTCATCTACAACTATTTCTCCAGAATTAAGAATATTAATATTGCTCTTTCCATCGCCATACATTAACTCTCCTGTAACATTTACTATTTCTTCTCCACTTTTCTCTTCAGTAATATTCCATTTGGCATTTCCTCGTAACATTTCTCTGCTGTCTACAAGGGTTTTTACTTTTACATTTAAATCTTTTCCCATTCTTAATCTTATTCTATTCACATTGTCTATAACCCAATCACTTTTAATACTGCTAGTTATTAACTTCAAATTATCTCCACCATTGATTTCAACCTTTTTGTTCTCTGGCAATATAAGTTCATAATCATAAGGATGCGCATAATAAATACTATCATCGTAATTAGATCTATCCATAAATGAGATATACATAATATTGTCAGATACATTGGTAATGATATACTCATTATTTAAAAATTCCTTAGCTTTTTCTTCCCTATCTGCTGTAACATTTATAGAACCTGAGGAAACTATTTTGTTACTCCCTTCCGTTCTAATAGTTAGATTTGTACCACTAGGTGAATTTACGACTATTTTTTCAATTTCATTACCTAATTCAACTTCCTTATATGGAAGTTTATAAGTATATGTCTGAGATGAAACTTTAGAAGTTATTCTAGACATTAAACCTGTTTCCATCAATCCATAAAAACATAAATTTATACCAACTATCAAAAGTACAATAAATACACTAAAAACATCATATTTTATTTTTATATCTTCGTCATTATATTTATAACTGTACCAAAGTATTTCTCCACCAAGTAAAAATAATACTGCAGGCCAAAACTTCATTGACAATTTTACAGCTGATACATCATTTATTTGGGAAACTAACATTATAATTCCCACAGCAATTAAAACAATTGCCATGGAAATAGTTCCTACTCTTCTTTGTTTCATATTTCTTCACCATCCTCATCTGATTCATCAATATCTTTAGCATTTGAATTTTTATTCTTTTGAAGTATCTTAATACCACCAATGATAAATATAATTGATACTATTGATGTTTGGATGTAGTTTCGTATTTCATAAGATAGCATTGGATAAAGTATACGTTCTACAATAACAAGTAAACCTAATCCAATAAGTGTCCAACCTATCCATTCTGGCTTGATTTTAGGCAATACAAATGAGATCTCTTCTTCATCTATGTTTTTCCCATTAACAGAATGTAGTACATCGAAAAAACTATAAAACCATATTAAAGGCAATATAAATAGAAAGAAACTCAAGTTTAACCATCCCATGAAAAATACTGTAAAGAAAAATGCACCCATTATAACTAAACCTTTTTTCTGATGGCCTAAATACATATGACCAGCACCTGGTATTATCGACAAAGTCATTGCTATGGTCTTTTTATTTGACTTTTTCAGCTCTTCTCTATCCTCTTCACTCATTGCATTTCCTAAAGGATTGTTCTCATTATAGATAGCCTTTTTCCTCATAGAAGAGGCATCTATTAATGCAATAAGCCAAAGTATTGGCAAAGTAAAAGCGAGTATTGCAATAAATGCTTCATCATTTGTCAATACGGTCAATCCTGATACTCCAAATACTAATGCAAAGAATACTACTAAAAATATTGCACCTCTATCGCTAAAACCTAGATATAAATGTGATAATCCAGGGACAAAAGATAATAGAAAACTTACAAATTTACTCTTTTCCTTCATTTTCACTCCTCCTTACCATTGTATATTTCAAAATCATTTATAAAACTTGAAGTCCTATTGACTATTTTTTCTGACAAGCTAAAAATAATATTGGGTTTTTCTGTTATATCTTCTTCAATAGTAGTCTCTGCAATTTTGGGTACCACGTCAACTAATCCACTAAAGAACCCACTCCATGTCAGCATTATAACTACTGCTGCAGCTGCTACATAATAGCCAAATCCACTCATAAATGATGTTGCCTCATAATGTATCTTTGGTTTTGGCTTATATTTTACTTTTTGAATATTACCTATAACATTTTTAGTAAAATCTGATGAAATTGCCTCTTCAGCTTGATCTATTTCTTCATTGTCTATGAGAGAAAGAAAAGTATTCATACATTCATCACAATTATAAAGATGTTCTTCCATTTCTCTATACTTTTCATCAGAAATATTTTTTTCCTTATAAAAAAACCATTCCATATAATCATAATGTTTCATTTTCTTCCCTCCATTTCTCCTTTAACATATTCCTTCCTCTATAGAGTCTAGAAGCTATTGTCTTAGTGGTAGTGCCTTCTTCTTCAGCTATTTGTTCATAAGTTTTTTCTTCAAAATAAAACTTCATGATAGTGTCTCTATATATGGGAGGTATGCTTTTACATAATTTTAATATTAACTCTCTATTTTCTTTTTCAATCAGCTTATCTTCTGGAGTTTCACAATAGTTTGATTCTTGACTATCTATGATATATTCAGCATTATTTATGGTTTCCTCTTTGAATTTACTCATCTGTTTCCTCTTCCAGTCTATAGACTTATTTGCTGCAATTTTGCCAATCCATCCTTTGAAATTATCAAATTTATAATTGGGAAGGGAGATATAAACTTGTAAAAATACTTCTTGAGCCACATTTTCTGCTTCATCATGATCCTTAATAAAATTTAATATAATAGCGAATACATATCCCTTGTATCTATCTACTATCTTGGCAAAAGCTATTTCACTGCCTGTGAGTGTCTCTTTTATTAAAACATTATCCTCAGTCATACCTCCCCTCCTTTCCTGTCTACTAACATAAACGTAAGCAAAAACAAAAGTACTGCAAACTTTTTATAAAACTTTACTATATAATACTAAATCACTACTGTAACTTTTTAACATACCTTCGTATATTAGTTTTAATTTTCTACATTCCCTAAAGTCCTTAGGAGATACTAAACCATTAGGTTTGTGGAACATATTTATACCACTATTATCTAATAGTGTAGCTACAAATTGAGAACAAAAATAATTATATCTTCTTTCTATTGGAACATTTAGTACTACTCCAAATAATCCTAATAGATTATAGCCATATTTATCACCATTTTGCTTAAATTTATATAGTTCTTTTTTTAATCTATAATATTGAAAATCACTTATCTCCAATGAATATAGTGCACATCTTGTATTTGGAAATCTAGCATAAGTACCATTTATTATATCTTCTTTGACAAATCCAGCAAATATAGGATTTGAAGGATATAGTCTTCCAAAGCTATAGAGTTCCTTCAAATTACTGTCTAATGCAATAGAAACATGTGTGTAAGGTTCTTTTGTATATACATAAATGCATTTGGAAAGTAAAGAACCACTATAAGTAAGTAAAATATATATTTTTTTATTATTTTCCATATTATCCACCTCTGATGTAATTATTATAAAAAACATATCTATTAATATAACGACCATTAAAACAAAAGTACTGCAAATAAAGTTTTTTTCTTTGAAATGATATAATTATAATATATAATCGAAATATAAGGAATATATAAAGTTAATAAAAGGGGTGTATAAATATGGATTTAAAAGAAGTTAGAACTGTGGCAAGGGAGAAAATGAAGGGCTACTGTAGAGTCTGTCCTGTGTGCAATGGTGTAGCCTGTGCTGGAGAAGTTCCTGGTATGGGTGGTTCGCTAACAGGTTCTACTTTTAAAAGCAATGTAGACGATTTAAGTAAGGTTAAATTGAAATTAAAAACAATCCATGACGCAAAAAATCCAGATTTAAAATTCAACTTTTTCAATACAATTTTAGACTTTCCTATAATAGTTGCACCTATAACTGGTACTGTTTTTAATATGGGAGGAGCTTTGACAGAAAGGGAATATATTAATAGTGTAATAAAGGGTAGTTTAAAAGCAGGTACAATAGCTATGACTGGAGATTCCGCAGATTTATCATTATATGAAGAAGGGATAAATGCATTAAAAAATGTAGATGGTAAAGGTGTACCTATAATAAAACCAAGAGAAAACAACCACGTTATCAAAAATGTTAAAATTGCTGAAAGTATAAATTCATTGGCTGTAGGAATGGATATTGATGGAGCGGGACTAATAACTATGGCTTTAAAAGGACAACCTGTTGGTCCAAAGACTGTAGATGAATTAAAAGAAATAGTATCTTCAACTAATTTACCCTTTATCTTAAAGGGAATAATGACTGTAGAAGAAGCTAAATTAGCTGTAGAAGTTGGAGCTAAGGCTATAGTAGTTTCAAACCATGGTGGTAGGGTATTGGACCATTGTGAATCAACTGCAAAGGTACTACCTGAGATAAGTAAAGCTGTCAAAGGAAAAGTAATGATACTTGTTGATGGCGGTATTCGTACAGGAGTTGATGTGTTTAAGATGATTGCCCTAGGTGCTGATGGAGTACTAATAGGTAGACCTATTATCGTTGGTGCTTTTGGTGGATATGAAGAAGGAGTTTCGTTAATTCTCAATAAGATGAAAAACGAACTATATCAAACAATGATACTCACAAGCACTAAGGACTTGGAATCCATCGATAATTCAAAGATTTTAATAGAATGGTAAACAAAAAGGAACTTTAAAAGTTCCTTTTTATGTAACCTTCTTACATTTTCTTATTGTTTTCTAATTGTGATAAATATACAAATTCTATTCCTTTTACTTTTAATTCTTCTTTCATCTCTTCTATAACTTCAATAGTAACTTTTCCTCCTTGACCACCTACATGGCCTATTCCAATAGCATATCCCTTTTCCAAAGCTATATCTGCAAGTTTCTCCATAGCCTTTTTTATTTGATTTTTATTCTTAGAGTTGTCTAAGAATACATCTCTACTAAGATATACAACTTCCAGTTCATGGGATATATCGTTTGCTACAGTATATTCTCCAGTTAAACTATCTAAAAAATATAGATTATTTTCTTTGGCAATTTTCAAAACTTCTGTCATAATCCTTTTATCTTTCATAACCTTAGAACCCATATGATTGTTCATACCTTTTGCATATTTTACTTCTTTAAGCCCATCTTCTATAATATTCCTTATTTCATCATCGGCTTTATCAACTGTAATAGGTCTAGGTCCTAGCCAACTAGGAGAACCCTGTTCAGGTTCCATGGGTATATGCAATATTATTTCTAAACCCGCCTCATTACATTTCACAGCCTCAGATTCTGTAGCTTCTAAAAAAGGCATGATAGCAGCAGTAATTGGGATATCTAAATGCAAAAGTTCATCTATTCCTTCTCCATTTCCTCCTAAATCATCAATTACTATTGCTACATATCCTTTTACTGGAGCATCTGTTTCAATACTCTTTTTCCCAAACACTAAATTAAATACAACTAATCCCATAATGATAATGAATACAATAAGTAAAATCCATAATGTTTTTTTACTAATATACATAAAAATCCCCCTAAACTTTTATAGGTATTGTCAAAAATATTAATATACATCTCTGACAATCCTTGATTTTCAAACATTTATCTTAATAAAAATATTTACCCCCTAAAGAGAGCTAAATATTTTTTGTTTTTATATACAAAAATGGATGACAAATATCCATTCATTAGTTATAATATCGTCGTCAAACAAATCTAACTAGAAAGGAATTGTCATCCATGTTCGATATTATAACTTATTTACTATACTTTATTCAAGTCCAAAATAACATTATTTTATATCTTCTATTTTGTTTAGGTGCTATTAAAGCTTCGAAGCTACCTGATGAACCCATTGATAAGCCTTATCGTAAACTGAAAGTCGACGAAATGCCTATCTTTGATAAGGTTAAGAAATATGATCACAAAGTTCTTTTAAAGAATTATTTGTTGGATAAAGGAAAAGAGCTTAAACCTGTTAACTCTAAAGTTCCTGTTCCTGAATCTATTTCTTGTCCTTGTTGTGGTGCTCCTCACATTTACATATACGATAACAACGGTGGCAGAGGCCAATTTAAATGCAAGGTTTGTGAATCAACTTTTAGCCGAAAAAATCAATTTTCCAAGTCTGTTATTTTAAGATGTCCTCATTGTAACAAGGCTCTTGAGCCTATTAAGGATCGTAAATTCTTTATTATCTACAAGTGTAAAAACAATGAGTGCTCTTTTTATCTTAAAAACAAAAATTCTTTATCTAAAGAACAAAAGGAGCTGTTTGAGATTAAGCCTCATTCTTTTAAAATGCATTATATTTACAGAGCTTTTAATATTAACTTTAAGCCTTTATCTAGAACTTCTCCTGTTAAAGGTTCTGTTTCTTTGCCAAGGATTTATGCTTCCAATCATGTTTTAGGTCTTGTTTTAACTTATTATGTTAATTATGGCCTAAGTGCTAGAAAGACTGCTGCTATCATGAAAGATATTCATCAGGTTGATATTTCTCATCAAACTGTTCTTAATTATGCTAACACTGTAAGTGTTATTACTAAGCCATTTGTTGACAATTACCCTTATGAGCTATCTGACTCTATTTGTGGTGATGAAACTTATATTAGGGTTAATGGTAAATGGCATTATATCTTCTTTTTCTTTGATGCTGTTAAGAAGATTATTTTGTCTTACCATGTTTCTCCTAATCGTGACACTCCTTCAGCTATTATTGCTTTAGATGATGTTTTGTCTAAATTTAAGGAAATTCCAAAGAATCTTAATATCATTGTTGATGGTAATCCTATTTACCTTCTTGCTCAACATTTTTTTGCCCAACATGATATATTTTTTGATGTTTCACAGGTCATTGGTCTTACTAATGATGATCCTGTTTCAAAAGAATTTAGACCACTTAAGCAAGTTATCGAACGTCTTAATCGCACTTTTAAAGGCAATTACAAATCCTCTCATGGATTTGGTGCCCAGCATGGTTCTGTTACTTTTGTTACATTGTTTGCTGTTTATTTCAACTTTTTAAGACCTCATGCTTCATTGGAAGCTAGTGTACCTGTTGTTATTCCTGAACTTGAGGATTTACCCAATATGCCTGCAAGATGGATTAAATTAATACAACTGTCTGAAGAATACATATCTTCTTGTGCTTAAAGTCTTGTTTTTAGATTCTTTGAGCCCAGCAGCACTAGCCACCGTAGGCTTGCCCTTGACAAAAATATTTAAGAAAATGCTATAATGAACATTTCAAGGGCTTATTTGCGTTGTCTTGTTTTTGAGTTCCCCTCGCCCTTGTTAGTTTTAACTAAGCATTTTCTTATTTTTTGTCAAGGGTGGCGGGAGATCCCACTCAAAATTTAATTGAAAAGTATTATTTTTGACTTTTATTTTTTCATAAAACTTTTTACATTACCCTTTTATATAATAAATGTATTCATTATGTTTGAAAAATATATTCATTTAATATTTAATATAAAAGTAACTCTCTTAATTTCTTGTTACAAGGCACATTTATTCTTTTAAGTTTGTACAATCCATTAGATATATCTGCATATTGGCTTTTTGTAGTCAAAGTAACTTTAAAATTTAAAGCTTTAAGAACTTCCTCATTAGTCGCATTGTACTTACCATAAGGATATGCATAGACATAGGATTCACTTCCTACATTGTCCTTAATAAGTTTCATAACCTTTTCTGTATCTACTAAAAACCTATTGTAATGTTCTTTTTCATTTTCTTTATCCTTTGGTAGTACACCTTGTCCATGTTTCGCATTTGTTTTATAATGATGCAAATCATAAGAATGAGGTTGTATTTCTATTAGTCCACTTTGGTACATTTCTTTGGCTTGTCCCCAAGACATATATGAATATCTAGGATCATTATTAAAATTAGTTATTCCAATTCTAGAACCTATTACAAAAATAGTAGCTTTCATATTGTTTTTATTTAATATAGGATAAGCATTTATATAATTATCTTCATAACCATCATCAAAGGTTATTATTACAGGCTTATCTGGTAAATTATTATTGCCTTCACTATAATCAATTAATTCTTTAAAAGATATAGTTGTATATCCCTTTGTTTTTAAATATTCCATATCTTCTTCAAATCTTTTAGAAGTTAATGTTATCTTATTGGCTTCATTTTCATCTTCTACAATGTGATGATACATAAGTACTGGAATGACTTTATTTGAATCTGCAATGGCTATCTTTACCTTTCCATTTTTAACAAGTATAGTTCCTAATATTAATAGTATTAAAGCTAAAACTGCATATAATGATTTTTTCATCGTTATAATCCTCTTTTCTATAATTTAATATATAGGATAGTAACATATATTTTATAAAAAAGGCTTACAAAATCATTACAGTTTTTCTGAAAATAATAATTCTTTTTATGTTATACTAAAAACAGAGGTGATGTTGTGGAAAAGAAAACTTGTCCTGAATGTAAGGGAAAACTAGATTATTCAGTATTGAAAAAGATCTTTGGAGGAATTAGATGTCCTCACTGTGAAAGTAGGCTTATTACAAAATATTCTTATCGTGTAGTATCATCAGCTATTGCTTTCATAGTTTTATTTTCTAGTAATACAAAACATTCAGGCCCATTTTATACAAATATCTATCTATATATAGTTTTAGCAGCTTTAGCTATACTAGAATACTTCGCACCACTAGAAAAAAGTTGGGTAGAAAAAGACAAAAAATAAAAACCTCCGAGATTGTCTCAGAGGTTTTTATATGGGACTACATCATTGGCATTCCGCCACCCATTCCGCCCATGCCGCCCATTCCAGCCATTGGGTCATCTTCCTTAATATCTGCTACTGCACTTTCAGTAGTTAATACCATTGCAGCTACTGAAGAAGCATTTTGAAGAGCTGAACGTGTTACCTTTGTTGGGTCTACTATACCAACTTCCATCATATCAGCATAAGCTTCTTTCAATGCGTCAAATCCGATACCTGGTTCTCTTTCTTTAACCTTTTCTACTATGATTGAACCTTCTAGTCCAGCATTAGTAGCTATTTGTCTTACAGGTTCTTCTAATGCTCTTAGAACTATAAGGATACCTGTTCTTTCATCTCCACTAGTTTCATTAACTAATTTGCTAACTGCTGGTATACAGTCTACTAGAACTGTTCCACCACCAGGAACTATACCTTCTTCAACAGCAGCTCTTGTAGCAGCTAATGCGTCTTCTATTCTTAACTTTCTTTCTTTAAGTTCAGTTTCTGTAGCAGCTCCAACTTGGATTACAGCTACTCCACCTGAAAGTTTTGCAAGTCTTTCTTGTAATTTTTCAGCATCAAATTCTGAATCAGTTTCTTCTAATTGAACTTTGATTTGTCTTACTCTATTTTCAATTTCAGATTGTTCACCTTCACCATCTACTATAGTAGTGTTTTCTTTGTCTACTTTTACCTTTCTTGCTCTACCTAACATTTCTATAGTAGTGTCTTTCAAATCATATCCTAATTCTTCAGATATTACTTGACCACCAGTAAGTATTGCTATGTCTTGTAACATTTCTTTTCTTCTATCACCAAATCCTGGTGCCTTAACAGCTACACAGTTAAATGTTCCTCTCAATTTGTTTACTACTAATGTAGCTAAAGCTTCACCTTCAACATCTTCAGCAATAATAAGTAATGGTCTGCCTTGTTGAACTATTTGTTCTAATACTGGTAATATATCTTGAATGTTTGTAATCTTCTTGTCAGTAATTAAGATATATGGTTCTTCTAATTCAGCTTCCATTTTTTCAGCATCTGTAACCATGTAAGGGGATACATATCCTCTATCAAATTGCATACCTTCAACTACTTCTAAAGTTGTTCCCATTGATTTTGATTCTTCAACAGTGATAACTCCGTCATTACCAACCTTCTCCATAGCTTCAGCAATAAGCTTACCTATTTCTTCATCACCAGCTGATATTGAAGCAACTTGTGCAATAGAGTCTTTTGATTCTACTTTTTTAGAGAATCTTCTTATTTCATCAACTGTAGTATGAACAGCTTTGTGAATACCCTTTTGTAATATCATTGGATTAGCTCCAGCTGCAACATTCTTAAGTCCTTCTCTAATGATTGCTTGTGCAAGTAATGTAGCAGTAGTAGTTCCGTCACCTGCAACATCATTAGTCTTTGTAGAAACTTCTTTAACAAGTTGAGCTCCCATGTTTTCATATGGGTCTTCTAATTCAATTTCACGTGCAATTGTAACACCATCATTAGTAATTAATGGTGCACCAAAACTTTTATCTAATACAACATTTCTACCCTTAGGTCCAAGTGTTACTTTAACAGTATCTGCAAGTTTGTTTATTCCTTTTTCCATAGCACGGCGTGCGTCTTCGCCAAATTTAATTTCCTTAGCCATTATATTCACTCTCCTTTATTATTTAGAATATTATTCAACTACAGCTAAAACGTCATTTAATTTAAGTATTGTATATTCTACATTATCAACTTTAACTTCTGTTCCGGAGTATTTTGAGAATATTACTTTGTCTCCTACTTTAACTTGATCTTTTTTCTTTTCATCATTTAAAATATCAGGGCCTATTGCTACTATTTCAGCCATTTGTGGTTGTTCTTTTGCTGAACTTGGAAGAACAATACCACTCTTTGTCTTTTCTTCAACTTCAATCATTTTAATAACAACTCTGTCTCCTAATGGTTTAATGTTCATATTTATAACCTCCTTGTATTAAAAATGTATTATTTACCCTTCAAATTTATTAGCACTCTTAACTCTTGAGTGCTAATGTCTACAATCTCTATGTTACTTAATATTATTTTTGTTATCAAGTTTTATATTTAGCCTAATTATACCTTTTTTCCTATTATTTCATCTATAATGGTAAATATCTCATCTTTTCATTTATTACCTCATATTTCCTTCATTATTTGCCTATTCCTAATTCCCTAGCATAATAAAATAAATATTGTTGAGCAAATCCAGCTAAGTTTTTAAATTTTTCTTGCCCAAAAGCTTGAATTTTCTTTAAGCTAGTATCTTCTTTAAGGTAAAAGTATTCCATAACTCTTTTCACCCACACATCTATGGGAAATGCATCATGTTTTTCCATTGAGAAAAGCATTATACAATCAGAAACCTTAGGTCCTACTCCAGGGAATTTCATCAATGTATCTCTAGCTTCATTAATAGACAAATCCTTTAGATTGTAAATATCTATTTCTCCATTTGCAACCATATTTGAAGCATTATAAATATACTTATCTCTAAATCCAACACTGCATTCTCTTAGTTCATCCATTGAAACCTTAGATAATACTTCCGAAGTAGGAAAAGAATAATAACTCTTACCATTGTATTGTCCAATACAATCCCCATATCTTTCACATATAAGTTCAATGGATTTTTTTATTCTAGGTATTCCATTATTTGCAGAGATGATAAAGGAGATGAGGGTTTCAAAAGGATCTTGATTAAGTATTCTTATACCACTACCAAAGTTTACAGCCTCTTTTAGTATAGGATCTTTAGAAAGTTTTTTCTTTATCTTACTATAGTCTCTTTCTAAATCGAAGTAATTAAACCATATATCATTAAATTCGTCTATATTAGTGTTGGAAAAGGTGATACAGTCATCTTCCTTTTTTACATTTAATACTTTCCCAAAGGCAACTCCAGTGAAGCTAAAATCTTCTTCCCTATTCCATCTGAAGCATTGTCCACATTCAAATATATGGGTTGGGTCAAAATCATTTATTTTTGCTATAATCTTGCCTCCATTTTCTACTATATTAAAACTCATTATTTTCACCTCTTGACTAGCACTAACAATGAGTCAAGGAACCGTCCCCTGACTCATTCATTGAAAAAGGCTGGTCAATGACCAGCCTTTATTTATTAATAAGGATTAATACCATCCTCTTAATTTCATTACTTCTGCTATTTTCTTAACTGAATTCATGTATGCAGCTTTTCTTACTGTAACATTTTCTTTTTCTTTTAATGCCCAAACATCGTTGAATGCATTAACCATTGCAACTTCTTGTTTTTCTTCAACTTCTTTTTCTTCCCAATAGTATCCGTATAGGTTTTGTACCCATTCGAAGTATGATACTGTAACTCCACCAGCATTTGTTAAGATATCTGGAGTAACAGGGATTCCTCTTCTTTCAAATACTTCGTCAGCACCTGGAGTTAATGGTCCATTAGCTGCTTCACATACTAATTTAGCATTAACTTTTTCAGCTACTTCAGCTGTTACTGCATTTTCTAATGCTGCTGGGATAAGAATGTCTACATCTAATGCCCAGAATTCATCAAGAGTGATTTGTTTAGCTTTTGGATATCCTACAAGGTTTTTGTGTTCATCCATGTAAGCTTTCATGTCTGCAAAATCTAGTCCATCTTCATTATATAATGCATAAGTTCCTACTGATTTAGCCCATTCACCAAGAGCTACTATCTTAGCACCTTGTTTTTGAACGTTTTTAACTGTATAGCTTCCTACGTTTCCAAATCCTTGGATAGCAACTTTTGCACCTTTCATTTCGATTCCAACTTTTTTAGCTGCTTCTCTAGCTATTACAGAAACACCAAATCCTGTAGCTTCATTTCTTCCTTTTGAACCACCCCATGGAACTGGTTTACCAGTTATAACGCCAAGAGAGGATTCGCCAGTTAATTTATTGTATTCGTCTACCATCCAAGCCATAACTTGTCCATTACTTCCTACGTCTGGAGCAGGTATATCTATTTTTTCGCCTATATATTTATATATTCCTTGAACATATCCTCTTGCAAGTCTTTCTAGTTCTCCTTGTGATAAGCTAGTTGGGTCAACAGTAATTCCACCTTTTCCTCCACCATATGGTACACCCATAACACCGCATTTGAAAGTCATCCATACAGATAACGCTTTAACTTCATCTGGATTTACTCCAGGATGTAGTCTAACTCCACCTTTACCAGGTCCAATAGCGTTGTTATGTACAGCTCTATATCCCTTAAAAGTCTTAACTGTACCATCATCCATCTTAACAGGTATTGATACTTCAATCATTCTTTGTGGATCTTTTAGTATTTCATATACAGCTGGGTCTAGGCCTAAAGCGTCACATGCGCTTTTAACTTGTTTTTGAGCACTTTCTAGTGGATTTAAATTTTCTTTTGACATCAACATGACCTCCCTATATTTTGATTCTGGTGAAAAGGTTTTCACCAAAAACCATATTCATTTACAATAGAAATTATAACATAGACATACTTATTTGTAAACACAAAGAAAATCAACAAAATGAGATAAAGACTAAGCTTTATCTCATTTTATATTAATTTTATTTAACAGCTTTTATAGCTTCCATTATGTCCTCTACATTGTCCAATGCTTCCATAAATGCTGGGATTACTTCATATAAGTCACCAACTATACCATAGTCAGCCACTTCAAATATTGGAGCATTTGGATCTTTGTTTATAGCTATAATACATTTAGAATCTTGCATTCCAGCCAAGTGTTGGATAGCTCCTGAAATACCACAGGCAATATAAAGTCCTGGTCTAACAGTCTTTCCAGTTTGACCTACTTGGTGAGGTTGGTCTATCCATTGTGAATCTACAGTAGCACGGCTAGCTCCTACTACTCCACCTAATTTTTCAGCTAATTCTTCAATTAGTTTAAATCCTTCTGCATTTCCTAATCCTCTACCACCAGAAACTATGATTGGAGCTTCTTCTAGAGCAACTACTGGCTTGTCACTCTTTACAGTTTCTATAACTTTAGCTTTGATATCAGCAGCAGTTAGTTTTGGAGCAAATTTTTCGATTTCTCCTTTTCTTCCTTCTACTGGTTTTGCCTTTTCCATAACCCCTGGTCTAACTGTAGACATTTGTGGTCTATGGTTTGGACAAAGAATAGTAGCCATTAGGTTTCCACCAAATGCTGGACGAGTCATCATAAGACGTCTGTTTTCTTTGTCAACATCTAATCTTGTACAGTCAGCAGTAAGTCCAGTATGAACTCTTGCTGATAGTCTTGGTCCTAAATCTCTTCCTATATTAGTAGCACCTATAAGAAGTATTTCTGGTTTTCTTTCTTGAATCAAATCATATATTACTTTTGCATATCCTTCAGTTGTATATACATCTAATAGTTCACTATCTGCATATAACACTCTATCTGCACCATATTTAATACATGTTTCAGCGTCATCATCAATATTGTGTCCAAGTAATACTGCAGTAAGTTCAGTATCTAATTCATCAGCTATTTTTCTACCTTCTCCTAATAATTCAATAGCTACATTTAGAAGTTCTCCACCTCTTTGTTCAGCAAATACCCAAACTCCTCTATATTCATCAACATTTACTCCGCCTTTTTTGCCTTCTTCTTTTTCAATTGCTTTTACAGGACATTTTTGTACACATTGACCACAAGCGGTACATTTATCCGTTATAACAGCCTTTTTATCAACCATCATTATTGCATCAAATGGGCAAACCTTAATACAAGCTCCACAGCCAACGCATTTTTCTTTTATGACTTTTACTGCCATAGCTACATCCTCCTTTATAATTTAAGTTCAAACCCTTATATAATCTTTCTCTCCTTTAGTCTTACAACTAATTGTCTTGCAACTTCCTTAGCATCTCCATTTAGCATTTCAACTTCAGATGCTTTTCCTGGAGGTGTGAAAGACTTGTTAACTTCAGTTGGTGATCCGTCAAGACCTAAATTATCTCTATCTACTTCGTAGTCATTAGCAGTCCAAACAGTAACTTTGTTTTCTCTATATGCTTTATAAATACCTTTTATTGATGGATATCTTGGTTCATTTAATTCTTTAATTGCAGTAAGCAATACTGGCATTTCTGATTCTACTACAAAGTATCCATCTTCTAGAGCTCTTTTAGCTCTAACTTTTCCGTCTAATATTTCTAGTTCTTCTACATAAGTAATTTGAGGGATTCCTAAATGTTCAGCAATTTGTGGTCCTACTTGTGCAGTGTCACCATCAATAGCTTGTCTACCACAGAATATTATGTCATAGTCTCCAACTTTCTTAATAGCTCCAGCTATAGCTGTTGATGTAGCCCATGTATCAGAACCTGCAAAAGCTCTGTCACTAAGTAATATTGCTTCGTCAGCACCAATAGCTAATGCTTCTTTTAGTGCAACATCAGCTTGAGGTGGCCCCATGCTAACAACTGTAACCACAGTATCTTTACATTTATCTTTTATTCTTAATGCTTCTTCTAAAGCGTTTCTATCATCAGGATTTATAATACTTGGAACTCCTTCACGAATTAAAGTTCCTTTTACTGGATCAATCTTTACTTCATTTGTATCAGGAACTTGTTTTAAACATACTATGATTTTCATAACTTCCTCCTCCTTTTTATTATCTTAATAAATGACCAGCAATAACCATTTGTTGTACTTGAGAAGTACCTTCGTATATTTCTGTAATCTTAGCATCTCTCATCATTCTTTCAACTGGATAGTCTTTTGTATATCCATATCCACCATGTAATTGAACACATTTTGTAGTTACATTCATAGCTGTGTTAGCTGCATATAATTTTGCCATAGCTGCTTCTTTATTGTAAGGAAGACCGTTTGCTTTGTTATAAGCTGCTCTATAAACTAACATTCTAGCTGCTTCTATTTCAGTTGCCATATCTGCTACCATCCATTGTAGTCCTTGGAATTTAGAAAGTGATCTACCAAATTGTTTTCTTTCTTTTAAGTATTGTACTGTTTCATCTAATGCACCTTGAGCAATTCCTAATGCTTGAGCTGCAATACCAATTCTACCACCATCTAATGTAGACATTGCAATTTTGAAACCTTTTCCTAATTCACCTAAAAGATTTTCCTTAGGTACTACACAGTTTTGGAAAATAAGTTCAGCTGTTGAAGAAGCTCTAATTCCCATTTTTTCTTCTATCTTTCCGATAGTAAATCCTGGAAAGTCCTTTTCAACTATAAAAGCACTAATTCCTCTTGTTCCCTTTGTTCTATCTGTCATAGCAAATACTATATATACATCTGCTTGTCCACCATTAGTTATAAAAATCTTTGATCCGTTTAGAATATAGTCATCGCCATCTTCTACTGCAATAGTTTGTTGTCCTGCTGCATCTGTACCAGCATTAGGTTCTGTTAATGCAAAAGCTCCTAGTTTTTCACCTTTAGCTAATGGTATTAAATATTTTTGTTTTTGTTCTTCTGTACCGTATTTATAAATTGGCCAACATCCTAATGATGTATGAGCTGATAATATAACTCCTGTTGTACCACAAACTCTTGATAATTCTTCTACTGCTATTGCATAAGCTAATTCGTCTCCGCCTGCTCCACCTAGTTCTTCTGGGAAAGGTATACCCAACATATTGTATCTAGCCATTTTTTCAACGTTCTCTCTTGGGAACCTTCCTGTTTCATCAATATCTGCTGCAATTGGTTTTACTTCATTTTCAGCAAATTCTCTCATTACGGTTCTAACCATTTCCTGCTCTTTCGTCAATGTGAAATTCATATTATACTTCCCTCCCTATAATATTGGCTGATAATCTCCATATATATTATAGTTCATTTCTTAATATAATTCCATCAATATTGTTAAAATTTTATCTTTTGAAATAATTCCTTTTGTTTTTATCTCTTTAAAAGAGATAAAAAGACTTGTAAATCCTTCATATTATAAGGATTACAAGTCTTTTAAGCATCATATAATAATTTTTTGTAATATTTTGTTGTTAATAATTTGTTTTTTAAAATCC
The DNA here is from genome assembly GCF_900155565.1 of Anaerosalibacter sp. Marseille-P3206. NCBI lineage: Bacteria > Bacillati > Bacillota > Tissierellia > Tissierellales > Sporanaerobacteraceae > Anaerosalibacter > Anaerosalibacter sp. Marseille-P3206. The sequence continues at coordinate 1,818,186 of NZ_FUHM01000002.1, read as the reverse complement.
ACCTTCAGGTAAAATATGGTTCTTTAAAAAATAAGAAAGTATAAATAAAGATTCATTTAAATGTACATTTTCTACAACTATAGTTTCAGGTACTTTAATATCTGCAGGAGCAAAATTCCAAATTCCCTTTATACCACTTTTGGAATATATATCCGCTATATCTTGTGCATTATTCTTTGGAGTAGTGATAATTCCTATCTCTACATCATTTTCTTCAATAAACTTTGCCATTTCATCTACATCTTTTATTTCAATATCTCTAATCTTTAAACCTATTAATTTTGGATTCTTGTCAAATAAGGACAATACCTTGAATCCTGCATCCTCGAATCCCTTATAGTTTGCAACCGCTTGGCCTAGATTACCTGCACCAGCTATTACGGTATTATAGCATTTATCTAGCCCCAATATTTTACCTAATTCAGTTTTTAATTCATCCACATTATACCCGTACCCTTGTTGACCAAATCCACCAAAATTATTTAAATCTTGTCTTATTTGTGATGCTGTAAATCCTGTTAATTTACTTAATTCTTGGGATGAAATTCTGTTTATCCCTTTGTTTAAAAGCTCTCCTAAATATCTATAATATTTGGGTAATCGCCTTATAACTGTCATTGACACTTTGCTTTCTCTTTCCATTAAAAATCCCTCACTCCCTATATTAAAACTATACACTATATTTAACATTTGTCCACCCAAATTTAATATGTAATATTTAATATGTAATTGAAAAACACTTTATTACTTTAAGTAGTTATTAAATAATTATAACATTTTGCTATTATTGTGTCAATTTGTATAAGTTTTATAACTCATGTATATAAATATTTTTATTAGAAATAATATCTATATACTTTTAGAAGGAGGAATTATTATGGCTAGTAAAGAACAATTACGAAAAGTTGCAATGTATTGCAACGAATACAGACCTGTTTTTGATACTTCTTTTTCTTCTAGTACTTCTCATTTTGAAGAAACAAAAAGTTGTAAAAACTGCGAACACTTTACTGAAAGCGGTTTTTGCGACATAAATTTGGTAGATAAGATACTTTCAAGTCTTTCAATGGAATTAGGCAAGAAATAGTCCTTGACCTTTTCTAGGGCTATTTTTTTTGATAGAATATAATATAGAATTTATAAGGGGGACAAGGTGATGATAGTATTATCCTGTAGTAATATAAATAAAAGTTTTATAGTGGATAACATATTAGAAAATATAAGTTTTTCAGTGAATGAAGGAGAGAAAATTGGTGTAGTTGGATTAAATGGTTCTGGTAAAACTACACTTTTCAATATAATATCAGGAGAAGTCCCTAGTGATAGTGGAGATATCTTTGTACAAAAAGACCTGCAAATAGGTTATTTAAAACAACATACTCATGTAGAAAGTGACAGAACTGTATTTGATGAGTGCTTAGAGGTATTTATTCCCCTTATTGAGATGGAAAGAGAGCTAAGAGATTTAGAACAACAGATAAGTATTGAAGGTAATAATGGTGAATCAGAAGAATTAAACAAGCTTATGAATAGATATGCTGATCTCTTGGAAGAATTTACTCAAAAAAATGGGTATGGTTTTAAAAGTGAAATAAAAGGGATTTTAAAGGGTCTAGGTTTCTCTGAAGAAGAAATGGAAAAGGAAGTAAATAAATTAAGTGGTGGACAAAAGGCCAGATTGTCTCTTGGTAAACTACTACTTAAAAAACCTAATCTACTGCTTCTTGATGAGCCTACTAACCATTTGGATATAGAAGCTATTAGTTGGCTGGAGAAATTCCTAAAAGATTATAGTGGAGCTGCACTGATTATCTCTCATGACAGATACTTTCTAGATAATGTAGTAACTAAAATATTTCAACTAGAAAATTTAAATCTCAAAACATACAATGGCAATTATACTGAATTCATGAAAAAGAGAAAAGTAGAAATGGAATTATTGAAAAAACAATATGAAAATCAGCAAAAGGAAATTGAAAGACAAGAAGAGATCATCAAGAGATTTGCAAACTACGGTGGTCAAAGATATATAAAACAAGCCCAAAGTAGACAAAAGCTTCTTGATAAGATGAAAAAAATAGACAAGCCTATTGAAAACTCTAAAAAAACAAATTTGAGATTTGAACCTAAAATAGTAAGTGGTAGAGAAGTATTAGCTGTGGAATCTCTAGGGAAATCCTTTGACAACTTCAAGCTATTTGAAGATATTAACTTCAATATCTATAGAGGTGAAAAAGTAGGCCTCATTGGTCCTAATGGCATTGGTAAAACTACTCTTTTTAAAATGGTATTAGGAGATACAATGGCAAGTGAGGGAAATATTAAGCTAGGTCATCATGTGAATATTGGTTACTTTGACCAAGAACAAACTAAACTGAATTTAGAAAAAACCGTTATTGATGAAATATGGGATGAAAACTCCTCCTTTGATCATTATCAAGTAAGATCATATTTAGCACAGTTTTTATTTATAGGCGATGATATATTTAAAGAAATTAACGATTTGAGTGGTGGAGAAAGAAGTAGACTTGCACTTCTAAAGCTAATGTTATCAAAAGCAAATTTCCTACTCATGGACGAACCTACCAACCATTTAGATATAGATTCTAAAGAAGTACTAGAAGATGCTCTCAAAGACTATGATGGTACTCTATTAGTCATCTCTCATGATAGATATTTTTTAAATAAAGTTGTTGACAAAGTCCTTGAACTAACTGAAGAAGGATTAAAAGAATACTTAGGGAATTATAACTACTATGTAGAAAAGAAAAATGAAGTAATTGAAATAGAAGAGGAAGAAGAAAAAACTAAAACTCAATTAAAATTAGAAAGAAAAAAAGAAAGAGAATTAAGAGAAAAGGAAAAAGAAAAAAAGAGAAAAATAATTGAACTTGAAGAATCAATCAAACAGCTAGAAGAACAAATAAGTGAAATTGACCATATTATGTGTGATCCTAATATTTATGAAGAACCAGAAAAAGTTCAGCAATTAGCCATAAAAAGAGACGAAACTCATAATGAATTGGACAAGTTATATGAAAAGTGGATTAACATAACTGAAAAATAAAAAAATCATTATTCACAACAAATCCACAAGTTATCCACAATATCCACATGTTTATCCACAAGTACATGCCCTATTCTATCAAATATTTCTCAAGTTCTCCACATTATCCACACTTTTTTAATTATTTGCTAATTGAAGTGTGGATAATATGTGCAAAAATTGTTGATTATTTCACTCCCAATTCTAAATTTGGCTCAACATTTAAGTCGAAATTTGAAGTAAACCCATCTATATAATTAAAATATGCAGCAGAACCAATCATTGCAGCATTGTCTGTACACAATATGGTGGAAGGATATTTGATTTCAATTCCTTCTTCCTTTCCTCTACTCTCTAGTAGATTTCTTAGTCCTGTATTAGCTGCTACTCCTCCTGCCAATACAATAGTTTTACTTTTTCTTTCCAATGCAAGTTTGATACTCTTTTCTACAAGCACTTCTATTGCAGCCTGTTGAAAACTTGCGGCCACATCTTCTACTACTATCTCTTCACCCATTTGCTTTGCATGATTAAGATAATTTAATACAGCAGTTTTAAGCCCACTAAAACTAAAGTCATATCCTTTTTCATCTAAGCAAGGTCTAGGAAAATCTATAGCTTTTCTATTGCCTTCATATGACATCTTGTCAATAAGTGGTCCTCCAGGATAAGGAAGTCCTAAGGATCTGGCAACTTTGTCAAAAGCTTCCCCTGCAGCATCATCTCTAGTTCTACCTATCATTTCATAATCTGTGTATGAATTTGCTTGGACTAAATAAGTATGTCCACCAGATACCACTAGACAAGTAAAAGGTGGCTTTAAATCACTATGGGTAATATAGTTGGCACAAATATGCCCTTCTATATGATTAACACCTACAAGTGGTACATTTAATCCATATGCAATGGCCTTGGCACTTGATATTCCAACTAAAAGTGCTCCTACCAATCCAGGTCCTCTTGTAACCCCTACTATATCCACATCACTAAATCCAATTTTAGCTTCATCAAGAGCTTGTTGTATGATACTATTAATGCTTTCAATGTGCTTTCTTGAAGCTACCTCTGGCACTACTCCACCAAATTTCCTATGTATCTCTATTTGTGAAGAGATAACATTTGAAAGTACTTCCCTACCACCTCTAAGAACTGCACAAGAAGTCTCATCACAGGAAGTCTCTATTGCTAATGTAATAATATTCTTTTCCATTGTTTTCACCTCTGTTAACCATCTATTCTTTTCCACATAATAATTGCATCCTCATTGTCATCAGCATAATATTTCGGTCTAATTCCATATTCTTTAAATCCATATTGTTTGTAAAGATTTTTTGCTACTTCATTAGACTTTCTTACTTCCAATGTCATAGCTCTTATATTTCTTACACTACACACATCTATTAGACCCTCTATTATTTTTTTACCTATACCTAATCCTCTATAATCCTTATGCACTGCAATATTAGTAATATGTCCTTCATCTATTATAAGCCATATACCACCATAGCCTACTATCTTTCCATCTGCCTCTGCAACAACATATTTTGCAAGCATATTCTGTGTTATTTCCACAACAAAAGAATCCTTAGACCAAGGTGTAGTAAAAGAAATCTTTTCAATTTCTATCACATCATCTATATGCTCTTCTGTCATTTCCTTAATAATTATATCCATGTACTCACTACCTTTTTTTTAATTCTCTTTGAGCTTGAGACTCTCTTAAATAATCAGGAACTAATTCAAAATAGTTCTCTCTTTCTCCTGTATTCCATTTATTTAATGCTAATTCCCCTACACTTGAAGCCCTTGACATATTTAGTGATACAGGTGCAAATAGTGCCTTATCTAGAAGTCTATCCATTATTCTCTCTTTAAACACATTTGTGCCATCACCATTGAACATAACCATTTCATAATTATCATCTATAAAATCTAAAAGTTCATCAACTTCAAATATTGTGGGTTCTAATACATTTAAAAGTATTCCATTTTCCCATCTATATATTCCAGTGAAAACTCTATCCCTTCTTGCATCCATAATTGGAATAATTGTATCTCCCCAAGGTATATTAAAAGCCAATGCTTCTAGTGTAGATATACCCAAAACTGGTTTGTCTACTACATGAGCCAATCCTTTTATAGTTGCCAGTCCTATTCTAAGTCCTGTAAAAGAACCTGGTCCTACTGCTGCTGCAAACAAATCAATATCTTCTGGCCTCAATCCTAAACTATCCATTACAACTTTTATCATTGGAATAAGCTTTTCTGAATGAGTCATATCTTGATTTAATGTAAATTCACCTAATACTTTCTCCTCATCAACCACAGCACATGTTGCTACTACACTTGATGTATCTACTGCCAATACTTTCACTTATCTCTCAACTCCTCTATTATCCTATTGCTTTTTTCTCCACTACCATAAATACACAATATTCTTTCGTCAATATGGGAACCCATTTTCATTTCAATGGTTAGTAAATCCTCTGGCAATGCCTTTTCTATTTTATTACCCCATTCTATGATAGTAACCCCCTTAGAATAAAAATATTCTTCAAATCCTAAGTCTAGAATATCTTCTACTCCTTCCAATCTGTAAACATCAAAATGATATAGGGGAACTCTTCCCTTGTATTCATTTATAAGTGTAAAAGTAGGGCTAGTTACATAGTCTTTAACGCCTAAACCCTTGGCTATTGACTTGGTCAAAGTAGTCTTTCCTGCTCCTAAATCTCCAATAAAGCAGATGACTTCTCCACCTTTAAGTATACTGCCTAACTTTAAACCAAAATCTTCTGTTTCTTTTAATCCATCTAAAGTAATCTTAAGCATTTCATTCAACTCCTATATTATATGAATCATATCAATTATAGCATTTACAATTTCATTGTGCTATATTAAACTAACTTAAATATTTGCCCCCGGCACTAACTTACTAACTTATTGACAATAAAATAGGACAGAGTATAGTACTCTGTCCAGCCAATATTATTTATGGAGTATCGGTGATACTCTTTTGTATAGAAGGAATGTTATCAATGTTACAATAATGCCTTTCAATAGGTTAAATGGTACAATTGCATATAATATTAGTGATTTGAAATCCACTACATATTTGTTCACTGCATTTCCCATGGAAACAATTGCGTCTAATGGCGCATTAAATAACTTTGCATAAAAAGGTATCATAACATAATAGTTTGCAAAAGACATGACAACAGTCATAGCTAATGTGCCTAGTGCCATCCCTAATACTGCATTCTTGATGTTTTTATTCTTATGATATATATAACCTGCAACATATACAAATACACTTCCTACAACAAAATTTGCAGCCTCACCCACTACCATAGTAGTAGTCCCATCAATAGCTAGATTCAATAAGTTTTTGATAAGTTCAATCATTACTCCTGCCATAGGCCCTAATGCAAAAGAACCCATAAGTGCTGGTACTTCACTTAAATCCATCTTCAAAAATCCAGGTGCAAACCATAGTGGAAACTCTAGTAGCATAAGTACAAAGGCAATGGCTGAAAGTACACCAATTTTTGTAAGAGTTTTTGCTGAAACTCTACCTCTTTCTTTTTTTAGTTCCATTGTTTAATCCCTCCAATTTTGTTATTTCTTCAGGGATTATTAAAATAATAAAGCCCCGAAGATATTTCTTCGGGGCACATATACTCAAATAAATAAGCATGTGTATAAAATCTTCTTCCATCCAGACTTTAACTGTCGGTCTTGGAGTTTCACCAAGTCAACCAAATTGCTTTGGCTCGCGGACTATCACCGCCGGTGAGGAATTGCACCTCGCCCTGAAGATAATCTATATTTTCACTTATATTATACATTTATATCTATTTATAGTCAACTTAATTATACTATCTTCTATAAACTATTTCGCCATCTATAATAGTCATATAAGTTTTTGAATCTATATCCTTAAGAGGATTTCCATCAAATATAACTATATCTGCATCTTTACCCACTTCGATACTACCTACTCTATCAGCAATACCTACTATTTCTGCTGGATTAATAGTTATAGCTTTTAAAGCTTCCATCTCATCTAATCCTGATCTTGCTGCAAGTCCAGCACAAAGAGCTAAATATTGTTCTGGAATAACTGGTGAATCTGTCATAATAGCAATCTTAACTCCTGCTTCATGAAGAATTCTAGGAGTATCGAAAGTTTGGTTTCTAAGCTCTATCTTAGATCTATCAGTCAATGATGGACCTACTATAGCTGGTCTACCTTCTTCAGCTAGGATATCTGCAATCAAATGCCCTTCTGTACAGTGATCTAATGTAATATCTATATCAAATTCCTTTGCAATTCTAATTGCAGTTAAAATATCATCTGCTCTGTGGGCATGAGCTTTTAGTGGGATTTCTTTTTTTATAACTTTAACCATTGCTTCCATTCCCATGTCAAATTCAGGCATCTTTGATGGTTCTTCCACTGCACTTTCTTTCTTTTCTAAATAATCCTTAGCTTTAAATAAAGTCTCTCTCAAAATTGCTGCTGTAGCCATTCTGGTAATAGGTGATTTTTTCTGACTTTCATATACTCTTTTTGGGTTTTCACCAAATGCAACCTTCATAGCTACAGGTTCCTTAAGAATCATATCATCTACCCTTTTGCCATGAGTTTTAATAGCTACAAACTGACCACCTACAACATTAGCACTTCCAGGTCCAGTAACTGCAGTTGTTACTCCGCCTTCACAAGCTTCTCTAACAGTAACATCCATTGGATTTAATCCATCAATTGCTCTAAGTTGTGGAGTTACAGGATCAACCCACTCGTTTCCATCGTCACCTTCAAACCCCATACCATCTTCCCACATGCCTAAGTGACAATGAGCATCAATAAATCCAGGAGTAACCATTCTACCCTCAGCATCAATAACTTCTGCATCTAATGGTGCTACAATATCCTTTCCTACTTCCACTATCTTACCATCATCAATCAGTATACTACCACCTTCAATTACATTTCCTGCCATAGTATAAATATAACCATTTTTAATATATAACATATTCAGTGCCCCCTTATAGAAATATTTAGTTTATCTAATTAACATTATAGCTTTTATTCTTATTACCATCAATAATATTAAGGGCTTTTCCTAAAACATCTGCTAATTCTTCAACGCTACAGGGCTTCTTAAGCACATAATCTATTGTATTTGATTTTTCGTATACTTTATCCGAATACCCTGTAAGTAGTATAAATGGTTTCTCTGGATATTTTTCTTTTACCAACTTAGATACTTCTAATCCATTTATATTTGGCATTGAATAATCACATATCACAATGTCATAAAGATTTTCATCAAGCCTACTTAGTACACTTTCACTATTCGTCTCTACTTCAGCACTCATATCCACCAGCCCAATTAACTCAGCAATAGTCTTTGCCACTGGATACTTATCATCTACTACCAATACCTTTGCTCCATGTATGAATTCACTATTCATTTCATCTTCCACATATCTAATCTCTTTTATGTTTTCCGGAAATATAGTTGTAAAAGTAGTTCCCACACCCATTTCACTATCAACAACTATATCCGCAGAGTGGTTTTCAATTATCTTTTTTGCAGTATTTAAACCTAATCCTGTACCTTCTTTTCCCTTAGTAGTAAAGAATGGATCAAAAATTCTCCTTTTTACGTTTTCACTCATTCCAACTCCTGTATCTGTAATTTGAACATATACTTTTTCATTTTCATCGTAAGTTTTAACAGTAAGAGTACCTCCATCTTCCATGGCAGCCAAAGCATTTAAAAGCACATTCAAAAACACCTGTCGTATTTCAAATTCATCAGCATATATACATCTTTCAGAATTCAATTCTTCTTTAAGTACAATTTCTTTTCCCAACTTCTCAGTATTAAACTTAATTTTATACTTAATCATATTAATACTACTTTTAACTAAATCATTTATCCTATGTAGCTTTTTTTCCCTTATATTGTTACCTTTTATAAATTCCTGAATCTTATCTACCATTGCCTTTCCATCCATCGCAGTATTATAAATTACATTAAGGTAATCTTTTAATTGATTTTCTATATCCTTAAATAACCCTATTTGAGAAAATCCAACAATAGTAGTTAACAGATTGTTGAAATCATGAGTGAAACCCTCCACCAATTCTCCCAAATTCTTTAAATATTCAATTCGTTTCATTTCTTGTCTATACTCTTCATCTGTTTGTTGTTTTTTTGACAAATACAAAAGTGAATAACTTATCAATTCTAAATAAGTATATTTTTTGCCAGTTTTATCATCATCTAATACAAATACATCATGAAGACTAATTAGTTTTACAAATTCCTTTTCAGATAAATCGTCTACAATATATTTAATAATTACCATGATATTTTTTTCTTTACAAAGAGCTTTTAATTTTTTATGATAACTATATAATCCTTTCTTAGTACAGTTTTTAATAATATAATTATTCCTAGTCCCATATATGAGTACTTTTTCAATACCTTTTTCCCTTAAAGCATCTATCTCTTTTTCATACAATTTTATAGCACTTTCTAAATCTATTGTATCTTCTTCTATTAATAATTCTTCTATATCTATACATATTAACTGTCCATTCTCAACTTTTTCAAATAAATCCATTTGAAAGAATTTTGACAAGGCTTCAAAATCTGGTTTTTCTTTATTACCTTTATACAAATAAATAAGCGATCCATTCTCCTCCACTAACTTCATAGCTAATTTATCAAATTGATTAATACTCTTGCCTAATGATTTTAAACCTATAAATCCGCAAAATAATCCCCCTTGGTAACAACACTCATTAATATCGCTCATATTACCACCTCCTAGTGGTTAAACATCTTTCATGCTTAGAGATATTTTACCCTTTGAAACATCTACATCCAATACTTTAACTTTTACTATGTCTCCAACTTTTACTACTTCCATAGGGTGTTTTACATAATTATCACTAAGCTTAGAGATATGAACTAATCCATCTTGTTTTACTCCTATATCTACAAATGCTCCAAAGTCAACTACATTCCTTACAGTACCCGTAAGAATCATATCTGGTTTTAAATCCTCCATATTTAGAACATCAACTCTAAATATAGGCTTAGGCATATCTTCCCTTGGATCTCTTCCCGGTTTTTTAAGCTCTTTTATTATGTCCTTAAGGGTAGGAAGTCCAACATTCAACTCTTCTGCTAGCGTTTTTGCAAATGCATCATCCAATGCTGATCTTTCTAAAATAGCTTCAGCTATTTCATAAGACTCTGGATGAACTCCCGTATTATCTAATGGATTTTCTCCATCAGGTATTCTCAAAAACCCTGCACATTGAACAAATGTCTTATCTCCTAATCCTTTGACTTTCAACAATTGTTTCCTGTTTTTAAACTTTCCTACTTCCTCTCGATACTCAACTATGTTCTTTGCAACCCTATTAGATATACCAGAAACATAGTTAAGTAGTGAAACGCTAGCAGTGTTTAAATCTACCCCCACTGTATTTACACAGTCTTCTACAACCCCTTTTAATGCAACATCCAACTTAGTTTGATTTAAATCATGCTGATATTGCCCAACACCTATGTGTTTAGGCTCAATCTTTACAAGTTCAGCCATTGGATCTTGTAGCCTTCTAGCTATAGAAATGGCTCCTCTAATGGAAACATCCAACTCTGGAAATTCTTCATTTGCTACCTTTGAAGCAGAATATACACTTGCTCCTGCTTCACTTACTATCACATAAGATACTTCTCTGTCTAGCTCCCTAATGGTTTCTGCAACCACTACCTCAGTCTCTCTAGACGCTGTTCCATTTCCTATTGTTAGAACATCTACATCATATTTATTTATTAATTCACTAAGCTTTTCTTTTGTCTTTTCTACTTGATTTTGTGGTTCAGTAGGATACACTACTGTGTTCTCTAAGTATTTGCCAGTTTCATCTACAACAGCCACCTTACATCCTGTCCTAAAACCTGGGTCTACCCCCATTACAACCTTCCCCTTAATAGGTGACTGCATCAAAAGTGGTTTTAAATTAGCTGCAAATACTTTTATGGCTTCTTCTTCCGCTCTTTCAGTAAGATTTGACCTTACTTCCCTCTCTATAGAAGGAGACAATAATCTTTTGTATCCATCTATAATAGCGCCATCTAAATACATAGTAGTTATAGCTTTACTGTTTGATATCATACTATTCCTTATGATATCAAGTATTTCTTCTTCTGGAACTTCTATCTTTACTCTTAAGAACTTCTCTTTTTCTCCCCTATTAATTGCCAATATCCTATGATTTGGAATAGATCTAACTCTTTCCCTATAGGAATAGTACATCTCATAAACAGATTCGCTATCTTTTTCAACCGCCTCTGTAAAAATAACCCCCTTTTCCATATATATTTTTCTTATAGTCTTTCTAAACTCTGCATTATCAGAAACTATCTCAGCAATTATGTCCATGGCGCCATTAAATGCTTCTTCCGTAGTATTTACACCCTTTTCTTCATCAATAAAAGGCAATGCTATCTCATCTAAAGTTCCTTTAAGGCATGAATTACTAAGTATTAATTCTGCTAATGGTTCTAAACCTTTTTCTTTTGCCATAGTAGCTCTAGTTCTTCTCTTTTGCTTGAAAGGTCTATACAAATCTTCTACTCTTTGAAGAGTTTCAGAAGACAGTATCTCGCTTTTTAGTTCACTAGTAAGTTTTCCCTGTTCATCTATAAGGCGAATTACTTCTTCCTGCCTAGTTTCTAAATTTCTTAAATAGCTAAGTCTTTCATCTAGTTCCCTTAAAATGACATCATTAAGTTCTCCAGTTTGTTCTTTTCTGTACCTAGCAATAAAAGGAATAGTATTGCCATCATCTATAAGTTTTATAGTGTTCTCAACTTGAAATCTCTTTAGTTTAAATTCATTTACCAAAATGTTTATTATATCCATTAAAATTTACCATCCTCTTTAAATATTTATATAAATTAAACAATAAGTTTACATTTATCAATTAAATACACTTATATGTGCTATACTACACTAGCTATATTCTACATACAATTTATAATTCCTTTATTTTTTGTAAATTTTTTTAACAAAACAAAAAGCCCTTAATTTTTAAGGGCTTTTTGTTTTAAATATTCATTTATGAAAATATCTAAATCTCCATCCATTACTCCATTTATATCTCCAACTTCTGCATTAGTCCTATGGTCTTTAACTAGATTATAAGGATGAAATACATAGGATCTAATTTGAGAACCCCAAGCAATTTGGGTATACTTCCCTTGTAAGTCTTCGATTTTTTCCTTGTGTTCTTCTTCTTTAAGCTGTATAAGCTTTGCCTTTAACATTCTCATTGCAGTTGTCTTGTTACTAAGCTGAGATCTTTCGTTTTGACATTGAACAACAATCCCAGTTGGAATATGGGTTATTCTAACAGCTGAGTCAGTGGTGTTTACATACTGACCTCCAGCACCACTAGACCTATAAGTGTCTATTTTTAAATCACTTGCATTTATATCTATCTCATTATCATCATCTATTTCAGGATATACATCTACACTGGCAAATGAAGTATGCCTTCTCCCAGATGAATCAAAAGGTGATATTCTAACCAATCTATGAACTCCTTTTTCTGCTTTCAAATACCCATAGGCATTAAACCCTCCTATACGAAGAGTGACACTCTTTATGCCTCCCTCTGTATCAGGTAAAATATCTAAGGTATCTACCTTAAATTCCTTACTTTCTGCCCAACGTCTATACATTCTTAAAAGCATTTCTGCCCAGTCTTGTGCTTCCAATCCTCCTGCACCTGAGTGAATTGAAAGAATTGCATTTTTCTTGTCATAGTCTCCACTCAATAGAGTATCTAATTTTAACCTTTGAATATTTTTATTGACTCTTACAAAAACATTTTTAACTTCTCCTACCATAGAGTAATCTTCTTCTTCAAAGACTAAATCTATTAAGACTTCTAAGTCTTCTACTTCCTCACACAATTTCTCGTAGTATTCTACCTTGTCTTTTAAGTTTTTCGATTCTTGAAGAATCTTTTGAGCTCTTTCTTGATCATCCCAAAAGTCCTTTTCTATGGCCAAAGTATCTAATTCTTTCACTCTTTTTTTTATATTATCCAAGTCAAAGAGAAACACCCAGCTCATCTATTGCTTGTTTCATATCAGCAATCCTATCTCTATACTCATATAGTTCTTCCATTGAATCACTCCTTTAATTATAAATCTTTTCCACAGCATTTCTTATATTTCAAACCACTGCCACATGGACAAGGATCATTTCTTCCAATTTTTTTGCCTTTAACTATTGGTTTTTGTTTTACATCTTCACCATTTTGATTAGTTCCAGCTACTTTAGCTACTCTTTTTCTTTCGATCTTATCAGGCATCTCCACATGATACAAGAAGCGAACAGTATCAATTTGAATGTTCTTAATCATCTCTTCAAACATATCAAATCCTTCAACTTGATAAGCTCTAACTGGATCTTCTTGACCATAGGCCCTAAGACCAATTCCCTGTCTCAACTGATCCATAGCATCAATATGATCCATCCACTTATTGTCAACTACTTGAAGTAAAATAACTCTTTCGATTTCTCTAAATCTTTCTTCTCCAATTTCAGTTTCTTTATTTCTATACAATTCTTCTGCAAGCTTAATCAATTCTTCTTTAAGTTCTTCATCAGAATATTTTTTAACTCTTTCAAGAGTTAAATATCCCTTTGGTAAAAATATACTGCCTAAATAAACTTCAAGACCTTCTAAATCCCATTCTTCAGGATAGTTACTTCCTTGAGAATACATAGTTATTGCATCTTCTATTATTCTCTTAATCATTGAAACAATGTGGTCTCTTAAATTTTCTCCTTCTAGTACCTTTCTTCTTTCACCATATATTACTTCTCTTTGTTTGTTCATTACATCATCATATTGGAGTACATGTTTTCTTATTGCAAAGTTATTCCCTTCAACTTTCATTTGAGCTCTTTCTATAGATTTTGTCAAAAGATTGTGCTCTAGTGGTTCGTCATCAGGCATACTAGCATTTTCCATAATCCCAATTATTCTTTCTCCTCCAAACAGACGCATCAAATCATCTTCAAGGGAAATATAGAATTTTGTACTTCCTGGGTCTCCTTGACGACCAGCACGACCCCTAAGCTGATTGTCTATTCTTCTTGACTCATGTCGTTCTGTGCCTATTATGTGTAATCCTCCTACTGAAATTACCTTTTCATGTTCACTATCAGTTTCACTCTTATACTTTTCATGTATAGAATTGTATACCTTTCTAGCTTCTACGATTTCTGGATCATCGTTTTCAGCAAAACTATCTACAAGAGATATTATATGATCACTATAGCCTTTTTTCTTCATTTCTGCCTTTGAAAGATACTCTGAATTTCCTCCAAGTACAATATCAGTACCACGTCCAGCCATATTGGTAGCAATAGTCACTGAGCCCATTCTACCTGCTTGAGCAACTATTTCAGCTTCTTTATCATGGTGTTTAGCATTTAATACTTCATGAGTAATTTTTTCTTTTTTAAGAAGTTTACTTAAAACTTCTGATTTTTCTATAGATATAGTTCCAACTAATATAGGTTGACCCTTTGCATGTTTTTCCTTTATCTCTTCTACTACAGCATTGAATTTAGCTTCTTCTGTCTTATAAATCACATCATGATGATCTTCTCTTATGACAGGTTTATTTGTAGGTATTTCCACTACATCCATACCATAGATTTCCTTAAATTCATCTTCCTCTGTTTTAGCTGTACCGGTCATACCAGAAAGTTTATTGTACATTCTAAAGTAGTTTTGGAATGTAATAGTTGCCAATGTCTTAGATTCACTTCTTACATTTAGCCCTTCCTTTGCTTCAATAGCTTGATGTAGACCATCACTATATCTTCTGCCATACATAAGTCTTCCAGTAAATTCATCTACTATGATTACTTCTCCATCTTTTACAACATAGTCAATATCTCTCTTCATAAGATATCTAGCTTTCAATCCTTGATTTACATGATGTGCTATTTCCATATTTTCTGGATCAGCTAGATTTTCTATTCCAAAATAACTTTCAGCTTTTTTAGTTCCCTTCTCTGTCAATGTAACACTTCTTGCCTTTTCATCCATAACAAAATCTACGACTTCTTCTTTTATTTCTCTATTAAATGGATCGGTCTTTGTTTCACTAGGATCTAGCACTCTTCCCTTAAGTCCTCTTACAAATCCATCTGCTACCTTATATAATTCTGTAGATTTGTCTCCTGTACCTGAAATGATAAGAGGTGTTCTAGCTTCATCTACTAATATACTGTCAACCTCGTCAACTATGGCAAAATTTAGTTCTCTTTGAACCATTTCATTTTTAAATATAACCATATTGTCTCTTAGGTAATCAAATCCAAATTCATTGTTTGTACCATAGGTAATATCTGCGTTATAGGCTTTCTTTCTCTCCTCATTGTCCATATCATGTACAATACAGCCTACACTTAATCCTAAGAATTCGTATATTTTTCCCATCCACTCTTTGTCTCTTTTTGCCAAGTAATCATTAACAGTGATTATATGGACACCTTTTCCTGTAAGGGCATTTAAATAAGCAGGAAGTGTAGCAACCAGTGTCTTTCCTTCACCTGTTTTCATTTCAGCTATTCTTCCTTGATGAAGTATTATGCCTCCAAGTAATTGAACTCTAAAATGTCTCATACCTAATACTCTACTAGAAGCTTCCCTCGCTACTGCAAAAGCTTCAGGAATAAGATTGTCTAATTCTTCACCATTACTAAGTCTATCTTTGAATTCTTGAGTCTTACCTCTCAATTCTTCATCAGAAAGTGCTTTATATTCACCTTCTAGTGAATCAATTTCATCCACTATTGGGTAGAGTCTCTTAAGTTCTCTATCGCTATAAGAGCCAAATAGCTTTTCAAATAAGGCTTTCATCATTTTACCACCTCTCAAATTATCCACATCTATCAACTAATTTTATCACTTATCATTTTTAGTTACAACAGTTACTAGTACCTACCTAAATATTTATATTTCCTCTTTCTGTTAACATTATTTCCTGAAGTGAAATAACTAATCCTATATAACGAAAAATTGCAGGATATATATCCTGCAATTCTATATATTAATTATACTATTAAAACTCTGGTTCAATCAAGCCATAATTTCCATCTTTTCTCTTATATACCACATTTACTTCATCTGTTTCAGCATTCATAAACATGAAGAAATTATGTCCTAATAATTCCATCTGTAATAATGCTTCCTCTTCGTGCATTGGTTTCATAAAAAATCTTTTAGTTTTCACGATTTTTGGTTTTTCTTCTTTTTCTTGTTCTTGAGGTAGTGGTTGAATATTTTCAAATCTGATTGTATCTGTATTTTGATATCTCTTTTGAAGTTTTGTCTTGTATTTTCTTATTTGTCTTTCTAGTACATCTACTGCTCTGTCTATTGAAACATACATGTCATCAGTGTACTCTTCTGCTCTAAGTATTGTTCCAGGAAGGTCTATGGTAACTTCGATAATCTGTCTGTTCTTTTCAACACTGAAAGTTACATCAGCTAATACATCCTTATCAAAATACTTGTCAAGCTTACCCATCTTCTTATAAGTAACATCTCTTAGTGCATCTGTAATCTCCATGTTTTTACCTGTAATATTCATCTTCATAAACCCCAACTCCTTTCAGTATAAGTAGGAACTCTACTTATATGTCTTATTAATATATAATACCCACTTAACTTGTCTTATAACATATTTTTTAAAATTAATAAATTATCATAAACTATGAATAAATATTTGAAAAACTATTAACACATACTTGTGGACAGCCTGTGGATAGTTTTTATGAGTTTCTGTGGATAGTGTGTATAATTCTGTTGATAACTGTATATAGTAATTTAAGGCTGTGGATAACTTATTGATAAAAAGTGGACAAAATTTGATGATTTTTCACTCGACTTATTGTGACAACCTTCAAATTTATTCGATAATTATAGTTATTCTTATTGTTGTGTTTTGAATGTGTACAGGCACTATATATAGATTAGTATTCAAAAAGTAATTTTGATGAAAAAAATAGCTACTATTTTAGCAGCTATTTTTTTTCATCTATCATTATATTATTATCTAATACCTTATTGTATCCTTTGTATGCTTTTTGCCCTTTCTTTACAGTTCTTAAGTTTAATTTTATCTTTTCTAAATCTGCTTTTAATGACTTATTGTTTTCTTCATCTAATAAAGATATTGCCATTAAGGTTGATGTTATTTCCTTGACTACATTCTTTAGCTCTTTTAAATTTGGATATTTACTAGTATCTAGTTCATTTAACTCGACTACATTGTTTTCCTTTTTAAGCTCTGCAAAATGAGTCATAAACTTAATATCTAGAGCGTCTATCTCCTTCATTACTTCATCTTTTTTATCTATTATAATATTTACATTGTCCATATCAGATTCACTAATAAATTTCTTTTGCAGCTTTGATAAATCTAATAGTTTATTTAATAATACAAGCTTTTCACTACTAATACTTACGAGTTTATCAACTATATCTTTACTCATCTTTACACCTACTTACTAGCATATCTAGCTTTTTTTACTTCTTGCATAGCTTCCTTCCAAGTATCTCTTAGATCTTGTAAAATCTCCAATGCTTCATCTAATGGAGCTATATCTTTTTCAATATTTCCATCTACTAACTTTTCTAATACAAAGTCATATATACTTCTTAGGTTTTTTGATATTTCATAGTCCATATTTAAAGAAGCATTCAATTCTATAACAATATCCTGAGCTCTCATCAATGCTTCATGGGATTTTACTGTATCTTTGTTTTCAATATTTAATTTTCCAATGTTGATAAATTTTATAGCTCCTTCATATAGCATAAGTGTCAATTCTTCTTTGGTTGCTGTAAAAACAGTGTTTTGCTTGTATTGATTAAGAGCGTTATAACTCATTTAACCCATCCTTTCAAATACTAATTAGAAGATTGTTGCATTAACCACATACTCTGCTGATTCATACGAGATATTGCTTTTTCCATTGCTGCAAATTGGCTATAGTAGTGGTTTTCT